>DAHVAN010000239.1 GCA_027314595.1 Actinomycetota bacterium
CAGCGCGGCCAGGCCGAGCGCCACGCGCGCGGCCGCCACCGCCGTCGCGGCCGTGACGGCGTGCCTCGGGGAATCCCTGAGCGCCGCCCTGATGGCTGGCGCGGCCCGCAGGATCGTCTGTCCGGCCGGGCGGGCATGCGGGCTGTCCGTGTCGTTCACCATGACGGTCATTCTGCTGCCCCGCCGCGCGCTGCGGGCGGCAAACCCCGCCTGACCGGGCGGCGTCCGGCGCGCGGTCAGGATAGTGGATCGGTTGTGACCCTCTGGGGTGCTTTTCGATCCATTATCTTCGAGAACAGGCCTGGGCGTGGCCTCACTGTCGTGGGCATGCGCCAGCCGGTCGGCACCCGGGAACTGGGGCATCCGCGCATCTGGCCCGAATGGACTGGGCCAGATGCGCGGTTCCCCCGATACGCCGCGCCGAAGGCCCGTGACCGGTGGCGCACGCGGGGCGCGTGCGACGGCGGGGGCGGTCTCAGCGCGTCACGAGCGGGGGGGTAGGGTCCCTCACCGTCCCTGACGGTCCCTTACGGCCTGGATCTGGGTGGTCTGGGCGACCACGCGGTCCGCGGAGTCGTACAGGGTGGTCTGAGCGGTGACTGTGGTACGGCCGCGATGCAGCGGGACGGCCACCGCGCGGACGGTTCCGCCGGTCACCGGACGGAAGAACTGGCTGGTCGACGTGATCGTCGCCGTCGTCGCGCCGTCGGGCAGTCCGAGGAACGTCACGAGGGCTCCCGCGGTGTCGGCGAGGGACATCAGGACTGCGCCGTGCATGATGCCCGCGGCCGTGCACAGGTGCGGCGCCCAGTCCAGCCGTGCGATCACCTGATCGGGACTCGCCTCGTCCACGATCAGCCCGAGGTGCCGGGCGAAAGGCACGAGCGCGACCAGGGCGCCGGGGGCGCTGAGGGGGCTGCGCCGGACGCTTCTTGCTGTTATCACAGGCGCCACGGTCCCGGATCAGCCCGCGGATCCTGCGCCCGCCCGCCCGGCTCGACGCCCAGGCGCGCGAACTCGACGAGTACTTCAGCGGGCGGCGCCGGAGCTTCGACCTGCCGCTGGACTGGCGGCTTTCGGCCGGGTTGCGCCGCGCCGTGCTGAGCCGCCTGCCGGGCATCGGGTACGGGCAGACCGCCAGTTACGCGGCGGTCGCCGGGCTCGCCGGCAACCCGAAGGCCGTCCGCGCGGCGGCCGCCGCCTGCGCGACCAACCCGCTGCCTGTCGTGGTGCCGTGCCACCGGGTCATCTACTCCGACGGCCGGATCGGCCGCTACCTCGGCGGCGCCGAGGCCAAGCGCGCCCTGCTCGACCTGGAGGCGGCGCGATGAGCCACGCCGGCGCGGCGACGGCATGGCCGGACCGGGTGGCGGCCGTCGGCTGGGACCACGTCCGCGACGAGCTCGACCGATACGGCTGCGCGCTGACCGGGCCGCCGCTCGCCCCCGCGGAGGCGGGCTGTCTGCGGCGGGCACGAAACCGCGGCGGTGATCCCGGCGGTGCTGGCATCCTGGAAGGCGTGCGGCTGCGCTGGCTCACCATGTTCCTCGACTTCCCGCCTGGGGCGTTCACCCGCGGGGTCGCGTTCTGGCGCGAGGTGACAGGGGCCGGCCTGTCGCCGTCGCGGGGCGCGGCCGGGGAGTTCGCGACGCTGCTGCCGCCGACGGGCGACGCGTGCCTGCGGGTGCAGCGCGTCGCGGCGGGCAGCGGCGGATGCCACCTGGACCTGCACGTGGACGGGTCGCTGTCCGGCGCGGCCGACCGGGCGGTGGGCCTCGGCGCGAGCGTGCGGCATGCCGAGGAAGGGCTTGTTGCCGCCCAGAGCCCCGGCGGGTTCGCGTTCTGCCTCGTGCAGTGGGACGGCGAGTCGGTGGCGCCCTCGCCAGTGCGGCTCGGCGACGCCGGCGACAGCCGCGCCGACCAGCTCTGCCTGGACATCCCGGCGGCGGGCTACGACCGGGAGTGCTCGTTCTGGTCCGCGCTGACCGGCTATGAGCTACGGGCGGGCTCGCGGCCGGAGTTCGGCTACCTGGCGCGTCCCGAAGGCATCCCGGTCCGGCTGCTCCTGCAGCGGCTGGACGACGCCGCACCAGGCAAACGGGTCGCCGGCCATGTGGATTTCGCCTGCGCCGACCGGCGCCGCCTGGCCGGCCTGCACGCCGCCGCGGGCGCCCGGATCCTGGCGGAGTACCCGGTCTGGACGGTCCTCGCCGACCCGGCCGGACGCGAGTACTGCCTGACCGCACGCGATCCGCGAACCGGGACGCTCGCGCGCTCGCCGGCCGGTCAGTTCCTGTAGTCCGGCGCGATGCGGTCGGCCAGGCGCAGCATCGCCTGCCAGGCCAGGCTCGGCGAGCCTTCGTCGGCGTGGTCGCGGTCGCCGTCCGCGCCGCTGAACTGCCGCGCGGTGTGCTCGCAGACCTCGGGCGGCGGCAGCACAAGCGGCGCTCCCCCGGCCATGGCGTCTACCTGGATCTGGCAGGCGCGCTCCAGGTAGAACATCCGCAGGAACGCCTGCCCGGGCGTCTTGCCGACCGTGAGCAGCCCGTGGTTGCGCAAGATCATCACCGGCTTGCCGCCGAGGTCGGCGACAAGGCGCTTCTTCTCCTCGCTGCTGGTCGCGATGCCCTCGTAGTCGTGGTAGGCGACCCGGTTGTAGAACTCCAGGGACATCTGGTTGAGCGGCAGCAGGCCTTGTTCGGTGGCGGCGACCGCGCAGCCCGCCTTCGTGTGGGTGTGCAGCACGCAGCGGGCGTCCTCGCGGCTTTCGTGGATCGCGCTGTGGATCACGAAGCCGGCCGGGTTGACCCGCCACGGCCCGTCGGTGACCAGCTGCCCGTCCAGGCCGACGATGACCAGGTTCGAGGCGGTGATCTCCTCATACAGCAGGCCGAACGGGTTCAGCAGGAACCGGTGCTCGGGGCCCGGCAGCCGGACCGAGATGTGGTTGAAGATCAGGTCGGTCATGGTGAAGTGCGCGACGAGGCGGTACACGGCGGCGAGTTCGCGCCGCAGCCGTGCCTCCTCAAGCGCGTAGTCCCCGGTCCCGGTCTCGCCGAGTTCGATCACGGTCATGCTGCGAGCCTCGCACGCCGGCCCGGGCACGTCCAGTGCGCTGGCCTTATCTCACGCGCCCGCAGTCGCGGGCGAGCCCGGCGTCCGCGTCGGTGAACGGACCTGTTCGCGCCGGCGAGCGCGGCGACGCAGCCGAGGATCGACAGGATCAGCCCGATGCTGGGAGCGAAATGGAAGACGGAGACTCCCGCGATCCCGAACATGGTAAAACCCGCATAACCGAGAAGACCCAGGATCGCGAGCACCAGGAGCGCGGCCGCGGGGAGCCGGCCCGGTTCGTTCGGGCTAATCGGGGAAGAACTCGCCGGACGGGACCGTCAGCCGCGTGCGGGCCGGACCGTGCGCGCCCGTGACGTGCAGGCGGTGCAGGCGCAGCCGGCCGCCCGCCTGGCCGACGGCCGCCATCAGCAGGTACCGGCGGGCGGGCGCCCGCACCGGGACCGTGAAGCAGGCGCTGCCGTAGGCCGCGACGACGCCGACGCAGGCGCACCCGGTCGGGCGCAGGCCGCGGCGGGCCGCCGTCCTGGTCGCGGTCCGTGCCGGGACCGTGACGGCGTGGCCGCCGCCCAGCCAGCCCGGCGCCCGGGCGCGGCGCGCCGACAGGCCCGCGAGCACGGGCGTTCCCGACGGGTTGCGGACCGTGGCGACAAGCACCGGGCGAGGTTCGCCGGGCTGGCCCGCGTCCCGCAGCCGCGCCGTGACCGTCGCGTCGGCGGGCCGGTCCCCGTCGCGGAAGCCGGCCGCCGCGACGGCGCACAGCACGCAGATCACGGCGATGGCGGCCATCGCGGCCGCGATGGCGATCGCGAAGCTGACCATGACACCCCCGTGGCCTGACGGGCCTTGTCATGACGGTGCCAATCTACGCTCCCGCCGCCAGGGCCGGCGGGCCGGCCCGCTGACATTGGTCCCGGGCCGCGGTGACCCTCGCTTCTGGCCGGCCGGGGCCCGGCCCGCTCTGCTGGAGATAGCGACGCGCTGGGCACCGCCGCGCGCGCCGCCCTCGCCGCCCCGCGCGGCTAGGCCAGGCCGCCGGCCCCGACGCGCTGGGAGCGCATCAGCTGGCCGTGCGCGACCCAGTTGGGCTCGGGGAAAAGCTGGCAGTACTTGGCGTCGCGCATCAGCTTCTCGGCGCCTGTCTGGACCATGTAGCCGGTGCCTCCGAACACCTGCACCGCGTCGGTCGTGGTCGCCACGGCGGCGTCGGTGGCGGCGATCTTCGCCGCGAGCGCCTGCACCCGGACGGGCTCGCGGCCGTCGCCGGCGGCGACCGGCGGCCAGCACGCCAGCCGCACCGCCATCGCCGAGAGCATGTCGCTGACGGCGTCGTGCTCGATGATCGGGACGCCGCCCTGGCGGCGGGTCCCGGCGTAGCCGAGCGCCATCTCATACGCGCGCCGCGCGATCCCGCGCGCGATCGCCGCTGTCCCCGCGTACAGCAATGTCAGCGCTCCCGCGGGGTCGCCAGGCACAGCCACGGCGCCGTTCCCGTCGCCGCCTGCCGCCCCGCGCACGCCCGTCATCTCGATCGACGCCGCGGGCGCGGCGCGCAATCCCATCTGCGTGACGTCGCGCCGCAGCGCCAGCCCCGGCGCGCCGGCCGCGACCGTCCACGCCGCGGGCTGGGGCAGGCCGGTCACGATCACGAGCCGGTCCGCGCCGTGCGCGCCCAGGGCGGAGGCGATCCGGCCGCTGATCCGGCCGCTGATCCGGCCGCCCGAGACCTCCAGGGCCGCTCCTGGCCCGGCCGGCACGAGCGCCCAGCGCGCCCCGGCGGCGCCCGCGAGCCGCTCACCGGTTGCCGCCGCCAGCGCGGCGTTGCTGAGCAGCACGCACATGGCGACGCCGCCGTCGCCGACGGCCAGTTCCTCGAGCGTCACCAGCAGGTCGGCAACGCCCAGCCCCGCGCCCCCATGCTGCTCGCCGAGCAGCATGCGGTCCAGCCCGAGCTCGCACAGCAGCCGCCAGCACCCGGCGAACTCGTCCTGGCCGCGGCCGTCGAGCGCCGCGGCCCGCGGCGCCAGCTCGCGAACGGCCAGCTCGCGCGCCATCGCCCGGATCTGCGACTGCTCCGCGGCGGTGGTGGCCTGGCTCATGGCCGGCTCCGGCGTTCGTGGCGCAGCGGTGGCAGGCAGCCGATCGGCTCGCGCTCGCACAGGCCGCGGTAGACCTCGAGCCGGTTCAGCTGGTTGGTGCCCTCGTAGATCTGGGTGAGCTTGGCGTCGCGCCACAGCTTCTCCAGCTCCGCCCGGACCGGGCCGGCGCGCAGGCCGGCGAGCTCGAGGGCCGTGCCGGTGACCCGCATCGCCACGTCCCCGCCGCGCGCCTTGGCCATCGAGGACAGTGCCAGCGCGCGGGTCAGGGCCTGCTCGTCGGTGCTGCGGTGCAGCAGCGCGACCGTGGCGTCACGCGCCCGGCTTGAGGACAGCAGGCGGCGCACGGGCGCGCGCCCGCGGATGCTCGCGGGCACGTGCCCGAGCGCGCGAACCGCCGGGTTCGACATGACGGAGCCGAGCGCGCGCTGATCGAGCTCCATGGCGGCGTCCAGGTACGCCTGGCGGGCCAGGTGGATCTCCTCCTCCATGTACGCCAGCGTGAGCTGCACGTGCTGGCGCCCGAGCAGGCCCGCGGCGGCGCGGTCGTCGTGCAGCCAGGCGAGCAGGCGTTCGTAGGCGCCGCGGGCGATGCCGGTCGCGATCGCTCCGACCGGCGGGCGCGAGCAGGCGAGCACGATCATCGTGGCGGCCGTGCCGTCGCCCTCCCTGCCGACGACGCGCTCCTCGGGCACGAAGACCTCGTCCAGGCTCAGTTCCGCGGCCGGGCAGGCGCGCTGGCCCATCTTGTGCTCGACCCGGGCGACGGTGAACCCCTCGCTGCGCGTGTCCACGAGGAAGCAGGTCCACGTCTGCGCCGGGCGCCTGGGATCGGTCGGCATCAGCATGGTGATCCAGCGTGCGACGCTGCCGTTGGAGATGAACCGCTTGGTGCCGCTGAGCCGGAAGCCGCCCGGCACGCGGCGGGCGTGGCTGGTGACCCGCCCGCGCGCCAGCAGGGCTGGATCCTCCACGTCCGTGCCGGCTTCAGGCTCGGTGATCGCGCAGGCCATCAGCAGCGGCCGTTCCGAGTGTTCGGAGGCGATCAGCTCGCTCAGCACGCCGTCCCACTGCGCCGGGCCGGCGAACAGCAGCGGCGAGATCCCCAGCGCGTGCGCGCCGTAGATCAGCGCGATACCTGGGCAGGCCGCGCAGAGCTCCTCCATCACGATCGCGGCGTGGGTGGCCAGGCCGCCACCGCCGCCCGCCGGGGCGGGGATCAGGAAGCGCAGCATCCCGTGCTCCGCGCCCGCGCGCACCAGATCCCAGTCGAACCAGCCCGGATCCTCGCCTGTGCGCTGATCGATCTCCAGCGCTCGCGGGCGGATGAACTGCTCGGCGAAGCTGTGCGCGCGGGCACGCAGCCGCTCCAGTTCGCGGACCTGCCCGCGGCCGCCTTCGTGAGCCAGGCGCGGGAACCGCTCGGGCAGCGTGCGCTGTGCGGTGACGGGCGCCATCATCGGCCCGCCTGTGCCCGCTGCGCGGCGGCAGGCCGCGCGCCGGCGCGCGAAAGCAGCGCCAGCGACAGGTGCTCGGGCCCGTACAGGATCCCCTCGAACCTGGCCAGGTACTGGTACTGGAGCGGACGCCGCCACGCGATCAGCTCAGCGAGTTCACGCGCTATCGGGTGGCGCTCGCCGAGTTCGAGCGTGGCGGCGGCCGGGCTCATGGTGACGCCCATCGCGCTGGCCGAGATCTTGAACTCCGAACTCTGCGGCTGGCGATCCATCCACAGGTGGCTGAAGAGCTGGAACTGTTCGGAGCGCGGGGTGTCAAGGAGCTTGCCCGACAGCGTCAGGATGTGCTCGGCGCCCTCGCTCAGGCGGCAGACACGCCTGGCCGCGCCGCGCTCGAAGTCGATCCCGGCGATGAACTTCGGGTAGCTGTAGAAGTCGACGCCGCCGGCGCGCGCGATCTCGGTCGTGACGGGCAGGTGGTGCACCCAGGCGTGCAGCTGGCGGCGGCGCAGGCCGCGGACCAGCGCCATGCCGGGCAGGTTCGGCAGGAACCACGGCTCGTTCAGGATCACCGAGATCGCCAGCTCATTGTACGGGCCGATGTCGGTGTCGCGGTACTCGAAGCAGGTGATCGCCACGGCCCCGATCCCGGGCGCCAGCCGGGCCGGGCAGTAGCGCGGGTCGGGCATCAGCCGGCGCAAGGCGCCGAGCCTGGCGGCGAACACGGCCTGCGTGGCGGTGCCGTCGTAGTAGAAGATCGGGACCTTCGCTGGCTGGCCAGCGATCGTCACCTCGGACTGGGTGACGCCGTCGAAGAACGGCGTGTTTCGCATCGCGACCTCCCCGGGCTGGGCGGGACATCGAGGCATTTATCATGCCTACTGTCAGTAGGTTACCGACAGTAGATTACTGCAAGTAGGCTACTTTCGGTAGATTCATTTCATGGGATCTTCCTTCGTCAAGGGGCACCGCCCCGGCCGGGTGCCTCGCGCCGTGCGCTCAGAGCAGCTGCTCGAGCTGGCGGACAGGCTGTTCGCCGAGCGCGGGTTCGCCGGCGCTTCGATGGACGAGCTCGCACGGCGCGCCGGCGTGTCAAAGCCGGTGATCTACGACCATTTCGGCTCCAAGGACCAGCTGTTCACCACCTGCGTCCGCCGGGCGGGAGAGGCTCTCGCGGACCAGGTCGCCACGGCGGTGCGCAAGGAGAGCGAGCCGCGAGCGCGCCTGCGCGCGGGGTCGATCGCGTACTTTCAGTTCCTGCAGGCGCGGCTGCGGGCGTGGGCCGCGCTGTTCGCCGAAGAGTCCAGGGACGCCCGGTTCGCCGCCGAGGCCTCGCGGATCAGGCGCCGCCAGTCAGACCTCATGATCAGCCTGATCGCCGAGACCTCCGGGATGGCACCGGACCACGGGGGCCGGCTCAGGCTAGAGGCGATGACGCTCGCCATCGCCGGCGCCTACGAGTCGCTGTCCCTGTGGTGGCACGAGCACCCCGGCGTCTCCCCCGAGCAGCTGACGGACTGGCTGCTCGACCTGATCTGGCCCGGACTCGAAGAGCTCACGACGCGGCTCGCCGCCGCGCCCGATGGCGCCCGCCGTGAGGAGCAGGCTCATCACCCTGCCTGACCGCTCGGCAGGTTCACAGCCCAGGGTAGGAGGGGAAGCCGCAGGCAGGCACGCTGCCTGACCCCGCGAAGCTGGTCACCGTCACGTCCGTGCCCGACGGGGTGAAGTCGGTGCCGGACACGCCGATGCGGGCGTACTCGGCGGTCGTGGCGGTGGCGTCCAGGTTCACGTTTTCCAGGGTGAGGCCGAGCGGGTCCGCCGCGCTGAAACCCTCCAGCACGGACTGCGCGCCCGAGGCCGAGTCGACCGCACGCAGGCCGAGCACCACGATGCCGGTGAAGTCGGGCGTCGTGGACCCGTTGCCGCTGGCGTAGAACGGGTCGAATTCCATCACGTGCCTGACCCCGGTGGTGCAGGTGTTCTCGTAGGTCACGTCGGAGACGGTGCCGCCGATGCTGGAATCGGTCTTGATCCGGATCCCGTTGTTGTCGGTGCTCACGTTGCCGGAGCTGTCGGCGCCGCTCACCGTGTTGTTCTCGACCAGGATGTTGCTGACGCCGTACTGGGTCTGGCTGCCGATCGATATCCCGTGCGTGCCGTAGAAGTGGCTGTTCTCCACGGTCATGTCCGACGCCGCGCCGGAGTTGGTCTTGATCGCGATGCCGTCGTCGCCGTCTTGGATGTAGGAGTCGTTGACCGTGACGTTGGTGGCGCTGTCGGCGTCGATGCCGTCGGTGTTCCGGGCGGTGGCGGGCGTCTTGATCCGCACCCCCCAGACGGTGAGGCCGTTGCCGCCCTCGAAGTACAGGTGGAACATCGGCGCGTTGACCAGGTCCACGTCGTAGACGGTGAAGTCATCGGCGCCGTGCGCCTCGATCAGCCGCGGGTTGTTCTGCTTGCCCCCGCTGGCCGCCTGCTGCGCGAGCGCCCACCACGTGGTCGACGTGCCCAGGATGTCCTGGTCACCGCGGCCGTCGATGATGCCCTGGCCACCGCCCGGGCCCTGCGTGCCCATGATGCCGGCGTTGGACCCGGTCACGTTGATGAACGGCGCGCACCCGTTGTCGCTGGACGCGACCGTGCCGCAGGCGTGCGCGCCGGGCACCTGGTAGTCCGCCGGGTTCCGGGAGGCGTACAGCGTTGCCCCGTCCTCGATGACGAGCACCACGCCTCCCGGCAGGGACAGCGGGCCAGACAGGAAGGCGTCGCTGCTGCCGCTTGGCGCCAGCACGACGGCATGCCCAGTGCCAGAGCAGCCGTCAAGGGCCGCCTGGATGCGGGCGGTGTCCGGCGGCGCCGATTCGTCTGCGCTGCTGAACTGCTCGTTGCCGGTGGCCAGCTGCGCGCTGAGCGTCTGGCACGTGGCGGGCACGGAAGGCTGGGTGACCGAACGGCTGTCGCCGGTCGCCAGCGTCACGCCGGGCGGCGGCGAGGTGGCCGGCGACGGCGTCGGCGAGGACGTGGGCGACGGCGACGGCGAGGACGTGGGCGACGGCGTCGGCGAGGACGTGGGCGATGACGATGGCGATGGTGCGGACGCGCCGCATGCGGTGCCGTTGAGCGTGAACGTGGCCGGGCTGGCGTTGGCGCCGGTCACGGAGCCGTTGAACCCGATCGAGGTGCTCGCGCCCGCCCCGAGCGCGCCGTTCCAGCTCTCGCTGGTGACCGTGACCTGCGCGCCGCTCTGGGTCCAGGTGCCGCTCCAGCCGCTGGTGACCTGCTGGCCGCCGGGGAAGGCGAAGGCCAGCGTCCAGCTGGTGACCGCGGTGGCCCCGTTGGTGATCGTGATGCTTGCCTGGAACCCGCCAGGCCAGCTGCCGGTCACCGAATATGCCACCGCGCACCCAGTCGTCGCCGCATGGGCCGCTCCGGCCAGCGTCGCCGCCGCGCCCGCCGTCCCCCCGGCAAGCAAGGCCGCGCCGAGGATCGACGCCGCGTTTCGTGCCGTATACCGCCGCATGACCGGACGGTAAGGACAGGTGGCGCTCCTGGCAACCCAGCGCGCCACCCGGCACGCGTTTTGGCAGGCCGGCGCGCTGGAGGCGGTGAAAGATTCGCCTGCGGGCCGCAGCCGCCGCCGATCGTGCCGCTTGCCGGACCGGCGTGGGGCGACAGGGCGCCTGCTCATCGGGCGCCTGCTGAGACGATCAGAAGGTGCGTGAATCACGAAGCAGGCAGCTCGGCGCCGAGGCCGGACCGCCAGAGGCGATGGCGGCTCGCGTCCGGGCCAGCTTCGGGCGGCAGGCGATGATGGCCACGCTGGGCGCGGCTGTCGGCAGTCGGGCGAGGGTAGCTGGGAGGTGACGGCCTCACAGCGGCCGGTGATGACCAGCGCCGGATCGACCTCGCCGAGCCCGCCGAGGCGGCCGGCCTCCGGTTCGGGACGAACGTAGACTGGCTGGGTGCCCGTCGCTGAGCTGAGGACCTCGCTCCGTATCTGGCCCCTACCTGGTTCATCGACTGCGACAGTCCGGCGGTCAGGCGCCGTGCGGAACAGGCAGCCGACGGCGCGGCAAGCGATGAAGAGCGCGCAGCGAGGCTGTTCTACACGGTGCGCGACGGGATCCGGTATGACCCGTATTCGATCACCGGTGATCCGGCTGACTACCGTGCCAGCACGGTCCTGGCGCAGCGGGCTGCTTACTGCATTCCCAAGGCCGTGGCGCTGACCGCCCTCGCCCGTGCCGTCGGCATCCCGGCGCGACTGGGCTTCGCGGACGTGCGCAACCACCTGGCGAGCCAGAAGCTGCTGGCCCGGCTGGGGACGGACCTGTTCATCTTCCACGGCTATACCGAGTTCCGGCTGGCTGGCCGGTGGGTGAAAGCGACTCCCGCCTTCAACATCGAACTGTGTGAGCGCTTCGGGGTGCGGCCGCTTGACTTCGATGGCCGCGGCGGCGCCCTGTTCCATGAGTACTCATCGGACGGCCGGCGGCACATGGAGTATGTGGCGGACCGTGGCACCTTCGCTGACCTGCCGTTGCAGGAGATCCTGGCCGCATTCGCGGCCTGCTACGGTCACGTCCTTGCGGGCGCCGGCCGGGACCGCGATGAACTCTTCGACCCGCGCGGCGACACCCCGGCGCCCGGGACCTGACGGGTCCGTACGCGGACTCTCGCTGGCAATCGACACCACCACGGTCCGCTCGCTGACCATGTGGCCGCCCTCACCGGCGGCGTACCCCAGCCGGCATCCACGCGCGGGTTCGAGCCGGACGGGCACGGGTCGGCGCAGGCGTGGCTGGTGCACAGGCCGTACTCGTGTTCACAGCCCTCTGATCCCGAACATGTCCCCAGTCGCCAGGTAGCTGGTCATGAGTGTCGGGATTAGGTTGCCCGGCAGGCACTCTGGCCCGTCAGCCGGCCGTCCCGCCGGTGCCGGGCTGGCCGGGCACCTCGGTCCAGTACGCGGACCCGGCCGCCCGCTCGCCCTTGAGCCAGGCGATGTCCTCGGCTATCGCCCCTGCGAGCACGGCCGGGTCGGCTACCCGCATGAGGATGGCACCGAACTCGCGGCGGGCCTGCTGGCCGGCGTCGGCGCAGGCGGCCGGGCTGGACGGCGTCGAGATGCTGCAGGCCGACGCCGGGATCACCGATGCCTGCGCGGGCGCGGTCCCCGCCCGGATCGTCGTGGTGTGCGGCATCTTCGGCAACATCACCGTCAGCGACATCCAGGCCACGGTGGCGGCCCTGCCCAGCCTGTGCGCGCCCGGTGCGCTGGTCCTGTGGACCAGGCACCGCAGGCCGCCTGACCTGACCCCCGCGATCCGGTCCTGGTTCAGGCAGGCGGGCTTCCGCGAGGAGGCGTTCGACATCAGCCGCGACGGTTTCATGTCGGTGGGCGCGCACCGGCTGACGGGCGAGCCCGCCGCGCTGGTACCCGGCCAGCGGCTGTTCACCTTCGCGGCCGGGACCTGAGCCGGGCCATCTCGCCCTGAACACGCCGACAAGACGCTGGCCTGCGGCTTCGCCAGCCGCGATCGAAGACGTTCGCGGGAGCCTTGACACATCCACAGACATGCAGGTGCGCACTTAAGCTGGCCCAGCCCGGGTCAGACGTGGCCGTAGGCGATCAGGGATCGAGGCTCCTCAACGGAGGAACGCCTCGGTCAGGGGCAGGAAGGCTGCCTGGTCCTGGAACAGGAATGCGTGCCCCGCGTCAGGGTAGAGCGTGAGCCTGGCTCCCGGGATCAGGCTGGCGAGGGCATGGCTGTTGGAGGCGGGATCGAGCCGGTCGGCGGTGCCGTCGGCGATCAGGGTGGGGGCGGTGATTCTGGCGGTCTGCTGGCCGACTGGGTCGCTTCCGGCCCACCACTGGTCCACCGCGTGCCCCTGGGCGGTCACGACACCGGCAGGGACTGCGGGGGCGGCCGGGTAGCTGGAGATCGCTGCCAGGTAGGTGTTCTTGGCGGCGGTCTGGTCGGGCGGGAACAGGACACCCATCACCTGCTGGGAGTTGCCGCTGTTGAGCGCGTTTATTGCTGCCTGGGAGGGCCGCAGGGTGGTGCCGTTGCCTGGGTAGCTGGCACACAGGATCAGGCGGCGCACCTGGCCGGGGTGGAGGACCGCGAGGGCCTGGGCGATCATACTGCCCATCGACCAGCCGAGGACGCTAGGCCGTGTGAGACCCAGCGCGCTGATCAGCGCGCTGGTCTGGTTGGCCATCGCGTCGATGGTCAGCGGCGCCGGCAGGGTCTGCGTCGGGCCGATTCCGGCGTTGTCGAAGATCACGACGTGGTAATGCTGGGCCAGGGTATCGGCGAAACGCCGGTCCCAGCCTTCCATGGTCCCCCCGTAGCCCATGATCAGGACTACGGGCGGCCCTGTCCCGGCGGCCCGGTAGCCGACGTCGCCCAGCGTGGTGTGCGCGGTTCGCACCGGCACGGACGCGATCGAGACCGTATCCGGGATTCGGAACGTTGATCCCTCCTCCACCTTCGCCACCGCCGCGTCCGCGAAGGTCGTGACCGTGGCGATCGCCGGGGGCCCCAGGTCGGAGTAGGCCAGATAGCCCGCGTACCCGCCGGACTGGAGCAAGACCAGGTCGAGGCCGACCTGGATCCCCCCGGTCGTGAAGGCCCATGCGTAGGCAGAGGACACGCCGGCGACATGGGGGAGGGACAGCGGCCGGATCGTGGCCGTGGCCTTCTTGCCTGCGATTGTGAGGGTGGCGGTGCGGCAGCGCGCCAGGGCCCGGCCGAGATCCTGCCATGTCCGCTGAATCTGCGGGCCGGTGGCCAGGACCTCGGTGGCCGCCGGGATCGCGATGCCTTCCACGAAGCTAGCGACCCGGTAGGTCAATCCCTTGGGCCGTGTGCCCAGGCTTGACAGGCATGGCGCGCTCGTCCGGGCGGCCTGCAGGTTCACGGGGACTGCCGACCATCCTGCTGGCAGGTCGGCAGTCGACAGGAGGCGGGCCTGGAGCGCGGTGGCCACGGCGTCGCCGCTGTTCCCGCATCCGGCTGCCAGCAGGCCTGCCGCCACGAGCACGGCCAGCATGGCAGCCCAGGCGCGGCGTGGCGGGTGCCCGGCGGCCAGTCGAGGGGAAGACATCACGCGACCCTTTCTCCTGGCGCGATCAGACGGTGACACCGGGAAACCAGACGTCAGCGGGGGTGCCACCCAGTCGCGGGAGCTACCGGTGAGCAAGCTCTTGCCGGTAGTACGGCAAGGATTTCTCGCTGAAGACAAGCACGACCCCAGCGAAGGCGACAAGCCATTCCGCGATCGCAGCGATCAGGTCAGCCGTGGCGTAGATCGCGGCATCCTGGGCCACAGCGAACAGCAGGCCCAGGGTGAAGAGGCCGAAAAAGGCGCCGGAGGCGAACCTTGCCCAGTTATGCCCCCGACCGTTTGCCCAGGCCAGCCACAGCCACACGGCTATGCCGATCGGTGCGCTGACCACATCAGGGACGATATGGCCGGTCACGACAGCGTGCCACTGCGCCGCGCTGAAACTGGGGTTCCGCGCTACGATAGCCGACCGGACCGCACCGGCGGTCACCACGATGGTGATCAAGGCTGTCAGCTGCACCGCCGCCGCTGCGCACATCAGCCTGACAGCGGCAACCACGCGCCGGGGCGGCCGCGAGGGGAAGCGCAGGTGCATCCGCAGAGCGCCCCTGATCAAATCCGCGGACTCCGCCAGCCCGACCCGCCGCTGGCCCTCGACGGCGCTGGCCATCAGCACCGTCAGGATCTCGTCCTCATTCTCGCGCCGGAACGCCCGGGGGTAGCACGCCAGCACGCGCCGGTAACCTCGCTCCAGGCTTGCCCGGTCACTCATGTGACCACCCCCAGCGGGTTCAGCCGCGTCAAGGCGGCGGTGGCGTTGGCATGCAGCCGGGCTGCCTCGTCGGCCAGTCGCCTCTTCCCCCCAGGGGTGAGCCGGTAATACCGGCGCAACCGGCCATCTACGATTTCCTCCCGGTCCACGCTGATCAGCCCATCCGCACGCAGCCGGTCCAGTGCCGTGTACAAGGTCCCGGCGCGCAACCGGACGCGGCCACCAGAGATCTGCGCAACCTCGGTGATGATCCCGTACCCGTGCTGGCTGCCATCGGCCAGCGCGGTCAAGATCAGGAATGTCGCTTCCTGCATCGCCCGCACAGTCATAGTCACGTTATATAATGTTGAACTAGCTATTGCAAGGGCCGCTGTCCCTGGTTTCCCGGAAGAGGGCTGGTGAGGCGGCCGCCAGCGAGCAGCGGCGCGAGTTCCATACGGCCCAGGGCTCACTGCCGGCGACCCGGCGCCCGCTGGTGACTGTGACATGGGCACGGCTGCGGCATGACGGCTGGCGGGACTGGCTGCTGCTGCGGGTACAGGCTCTCAACTGCCGGGTGCCATGACGGGTATACTGATCGTGACGGAGGACCCCAAGGCAGACGCGGGGGAACGGATCACATCCGCGCACCGCGCAATCGAGATCCGCGAGAAGCGGAGGCGGGTCCTCCCGTCGCGTCCAGTCCGGATCGTCTCCGCGCTCCAGCTGCCAGCTGCCTCTGGCTAGCCGGCCCCCTGCCAGGCCGTGCGAGCCGCGGTCAGGCTGACTGGCCGGGGGCCGGTGTCGTCCTGGCCCTGCGCCGTGTGCATTATTGAGCTAGCGGCGTAACGCTCCGGCGGGTCACCGGCCGACCCGGGTCCCGCGGGAGGGGGAAGCGATGCGACTTGTGCTGCGGGTGTTGTTCTTCGAGTTCGCGCTGTCGTGGGCGATGGCGCTGGCCGGGGCGCTACAGGTCGCCACGCAGACCTGGCCCTTCCTCAAGCGTTCGCTGAGACTGAGGACCCGTCTCCAGAGCCGCACATGGCGCGTGGGCCTGGGCCTCATGATCGCCATTCCCGTGGTCGCGGGCTGGCCCGCCCTGTTCCTGCCGTCCCAGGCGACGTACGCGGCCGGGGATTGGCTGAAGATCGCCATTCCGTGGTGGGTCCTGATCGGCGCGATCGGCGCTGAGATGCTCGTGGCCAGACTCACCGCGGACGCGTAAGCGGGCGATACCCGTTCCGTAAGCCGGCTGGGAGCCCGCCCGGCCCGTGCTGCGAGCAGCACGGGCCGGCCAGTTCCCGCAACACGCGGCCGCTAGCACCCTGACCCGCTTGCGCACCAGATGGTCCGGCACCGCCAGCGCTAGGCCCTAAGGCGCGTTATGTGGGTTGATCGAACCCGGCCAGGCGGAGCCGCAGCAGGGTGTGAGCGGCGATGGTCGCGGCGGTACGGGTGAGCAGCCCCCAGAAGCTGTGGGCGCCGTGGCGGGCGAGGTCCATCAGGTCGGTGATT
>DAHVAN010000244.1 GCA_027314595.1 Actinomycetota bacterium
GGCGGCTGGCCGGGCTGGCGTGGGCCGGGCTGGCCGCCGCCGGCGTGGCGCTGCTCGCCAGCGGGGCGCGCGGGCGCCTCGACCTGGCCGGCGTGGCGTTCGCGCTGGTGTCGGCCGCGGGCTGGGCGGGCTACATCCTGCTGTCCAGGGCCACCGGGCAGCGGTTCTCCGGCACGTCGGGGCTGGTGATCGCCATGTGCGTGGCCGCGGTGCTGGTGAGCGGGCCGGGGGTCGCGGCGGGCGCCCCGGCGATGCTGGCGCCGTCGGTGCTGGCCGCCGGCGCCGCGATCGGGCTGCTGTCTTCGGTGATCCCGTACTGGCTGGAGCTCGAGGCGCTGCGCAGGGTGCCGGCCCGGGTCTTCGGGGTGTGGATGAGCACGCAGCCCGCGGTGGCGGCGCTGATCGGGCTGGCCATGCTCGGCCAGCGGCTGAGCCTGCCGGAGTGGGCCGGGATCTGCTGCGTGGTCCTGGCCAGCGGCGGAGCGGCTCGCGGTGGCGCGGCTCACGGCGGCATCGCCGAACGGGGGCAGGCGTTACCATGGGGCGCGTGTCATCCTGGCTTACCCCAGTGGCGAACCCGGTGCTGCATCCGACTCAGGCCGCGGTGCGCGCGTGGGCGCTGGCCTCGGTGATCGCCAACGCGGTCATCATCTCCACCGGCGAGGCGGTGCGGCTGAGCTCGTCGGGGCTGGGCTGCCCGGACTGGCCGCAGTGCACCAAGTCGAGCGTGGTCGCCGCGCACAGCGCCGGGCAGACGTCGCTGAACACGGCGATCGAGTTCGGCAACCGGCTGCTGAACTTCCCGCTCGTCGCGATCGCGGGGCTGACCTTCATCGCGTGCTGGCGGTACCGGCCCGGCTCTGCTGGCGGGCGGGGCCGGCGCGACCTGGTGCGGCTGTCGGCGGCGCTGCCGCTCGGCGTCGTCGCGCAGGCGGTGGTCGGCGGCTTCGTGGTGCTCACCCGCCTCAACCCGGCCATGGTGGCGCTGCACTACCTGCTGTCCTCGGCGATCCTGGCGGCGGCGGTCGTGCTGCACGTGCGGGCCGGCGAGCCTGACGGGCCGGTCGTGCCGCTGGTGCGGACCGACCTGCGGGTGCTGACCGGGCTGCTCGTCGGCGTGACCGCGCTGATGCTCGCGGCCGGCACCGTGGTGACAGGCACCGGGCCGCTGGCCGGCACCATGCTCGGCTCCCACGGGCACCGCACGACCGTGCCGCGGTTCCACTTCCCGCTGGAGAACGTCACCCAGATGCACGCCGACATCGGCTGGTTCATCGGCGCCCTCGCGGTCGCGGCGGTGATCGGGCTGCGGTTCTCCGCCGCGCCGCGGACCACGGTGCGGTACGGCTGGCTGGTCCTGGCCGGGCTCGGCGCCCAGGGCGTGATCGGGTACGTGCAGTACTTCAGCCACCTGCCCGCCGGGCTGGTCTGGGTGCACGTGAGCACGTCGGTGGTGCTGTGGATCGGCGTGCTGCGGCTGTACCTGGCCACCCGGACACGGACCGGGGCCCCGGCCGCCGAACCGGCGAGCGATCAGCCGGATCAGCTCCCGGAGCCGATCGCGACGCCTACCGTCATGAAGATGGTGTTGGCGCTCCGGCCGAGATTGAAGCCGGAGATGCCGACCGTCCCGGCATTGCGCAGCACCCGCAGGTAGCCGGAGTTGACCACGGACAGCAGGAGAAACGTCCCGGCCACCGGTAGCCCGAAAGCCCGCAAATCGCGCAGATCGTCTCTCCGCGCCCCCAGATCAGGAATGTGCCGGAGGTGCCCGCGCTGGTGTGACGGTTCAACGCGAGTTCCCCTCTGACCTAGGGCGGTTGCTTCCTGTCACTCTCGACGGGCGGGAAAGCGCAAGGCATGACGACTGCCGATGATGCGGATCAGGGGAAGCGGGCCGAGCGGGCCCGGGAGACGGCCGGCCCTGTTCCGGTACTCGCTAGTGCAGGAACTCACCGGGCCCGGGCTGATCCTGGCGGAGGGGGGCTGGCGGGCCAGCGGCGCGGAGCGGCTGCTATCGGCCGCGGGAGGGCCTATGCCCGCGGGCCAGTCCGGGACGACCCGGTCCGCGCCAACGGCCACGGCTGCCCGGGAAAGGACAACGTGAGCGACCCGGTGCGGATATGGTGCCCTCGCCACGGCGCCCTGCCCGAACTGAGCGAAGCCGGCATCGGACGGCACGAGGCAACCCCTGACCCGCAGGTGCGGAAACGAACCGCTGAGGTCCTCCATGCCCGGGTTGTCCAACAGCACCTGCACGAGCGAACTGGGAACCCGAGCCACACTGAGTCTGCTGGGCTGGCCTGCGGTCGAGTTCTCGGCGCGTCCGCGGCTCCGGTCGGCTTTGTCGCTCCGTGCCTGGACAGCGCGTCCCTCATTGTCACCTGACGCCAGTGAGCCGACCTGGGGGAGGTCGCTGAGCCCAGCCTGTGGCGACGGGCCAAGGCGGCGTCGTATGGTGGTGCCAGGCCGTGACTGGCGTTCGGGTGGAGCACCACCGGGGAGCGGCCTGCCGGGCTGCTGCCCGGGTTGGCCGTGCGCCTGGGCGAGCACATGATGCCGTCCGCAGGAGCACGCCTATGAACAGCCCGATTCCCGGAGCCGCGCCGCCCGGCCCGCTGCTTCCGGCGGGAATCCCCCGCATCGTCGGGATCGTCAACATCACCGAGGACTCGTTTTCCGATGGTGGCCGCTACCTTAACCCCGCTGCCGCGGTCGCGCACGCCCGCAAGCTGCGCGCCGAAGGCGCCGACATCATCGAACTGGGCCCCGCTGCCAGCCATCCGCACTCCGCACCGGTCTCCGCCGCGGAGGAGCAAAGGCGGCTCGCCCCCGTCCTGGGGGAACTCGCCGCGGACGGGATCCCTGTCTCGGTGGACTCGTTCCGGCCCGAGACCCTCAGCTTTGCCGTCTCCGCCGGCGCGGCGTGCCTCAACGACATCCACGGGTTCGGTGACCGGGGCCTGTACCCGCTCCTGGCGGCATCGCAGTGCCGGCTGATCGTCATGCACGCGGTGCAGGCGGCCGGGGCCGCCACCCGGGTGCTGACCGACGCCCCGGCGGTCCGGGACGGGATGTGCCGGTTCTTCGCCCGCCGGCTGGCCGTGCTGCAGGCAGCCGGCATCAGCAGGGACCGGCTCGTCATCGACCCGGGACTCGGCTACTTCCTGGGCAGCACTCCTGGTCCCTCGCTGGCAGCCCTGGCCGGGATCCGGGAGCTGAAGGCTGCCTTCGGCGTGCCCGTCCTGGTATCCCCGTCGCGCAAGTCCTTCCTGCGCGCGCTCACCGGCAGGGATGTCACCCGGTCCGGGGCGGTGACGCTCGCTGCGGAGATCTTCGCCACCTGGCAGGGCGCCGATTACATCCGCACCCACGACGTCGCCGCCGCCCGCGACGCGCTCGCCCTCCTGGCGGCCGTCACCCGTGAGGCTGGCCGTGCCTAGCCCTGCGCCGGGGCCGCACGGTCGCGGTCACGACGCGGCAGCCGCCGCCTGCGCGCTGCTCGCTGACTTCTCCCTGGGCATGGCCTGGCAGGAGGCCGGCGAGCTTGAGCCGGCCAGAGCGGTCATCCCGTCCGGCACTCGCATCCACGTGGGGTTCGTCGACAGCGAGGACCTGGCGGTGCGGGTGAGCACGGTCCGGGCTATCAGGGACGCCGGGTTCACGCCGGTCCCGGTCATCGCCGCGCGCCGGCTGCGGTCGGAGGGGATGCTCCGGGAGTACCTGGCCGCATTGCGGGCAGCGGGCGCGAGCGAGAGCGTGCTGGTCGTGGCCGGCGACCCCGCGACGCCGCGGGGGCCTTACCCTGACGCGGCCAGCGTGATCGGCTCGGGGCTGCTGGAAGGGCACGGGGTGCGGCAGGTCAGCATGGCGGGTCATCCCGGTGGCCACCCGGCGGTCGCTGACGGCGTGCTGTGGGCGGCCTGGCGGGGAAGGCGGGGGCGCTGGGGCGGCGCGGGCTGGGCGGCGGCGTGGTCACTCAGTTCGGGTTCGGCGCGGCCCGGGTCCTGGCGTGGCTCGCCGAGGCACGAGATCGCGGTATCAGCCTGCACTTCTACGCATCCGGCGGGTTCACGGCCACGGCCGGATGGATCAGCCGGTTTCGCGGCGGGCAAGTCGCATAAGAACGCGCGGGCGCGGACCTGTCGAGATTAGTCAACAAGTCCTCTCCTGTGCATCGCGGGCATTACCTGGAGCGCCATGACGGAGCCGATCTCGATTGCGCGGGCCCGGAAAGATGAATCGTCTCGCTGGATGGCCCTGGCTCGCCGCTGATGTCGGCGCGGTAGGCGTGAATGACGAGCGGCACGCCTTCAAGCCCGCCGGGCCGGGCTGGGACCTGTCCCGCATCGCCGGCGCGCGGGACCGGCTCATGAACCGGCTCGGCTGCCCGCGCTACGGCGCGCAGGGCGGCGACTGGGGCGCCCGCGTCACCATCGAGCTCGCCCGGCGCCACCCGGCCAGCCTGGCCGGCAGGGCAACGACCTCACCGACCGGGAACGAGACGCCATCGAAACCCTCGCCCGCCACCGCGCGCAAGGCCGGGGCTACGTCGCGATCCAGTCCACCCGCCCGCAGAGCACCGGCTACGGCCTGGTCGACTCCCCGGCGGCGCTCGCCGCGTGGATCGCCGAGAAGTACCAGGCGTGGAGCGACAACGACGGCGACCCCGCCAGCGTGTTCACCCCGGAGGAGATGCCCGACAACATCATGCTGTACTGGCTGCCCGCCGCCGGGGCCTCAGCGGCCAGGATCTACTGGGAAACCGCAGGTGACGCTGTTCACCATGCGCCGCGACCGGCGCCCGGTTCTCGATGCTGCCAGCCTGCCCGCGCTGACCGGGGCCGCGCAGCAGCTGCTGGACGATTTCAGAGTCCTATTCCGAGCCGGAGGCGACGAAAGCCGACACGTCGGTCGCGCATTCAGCCCGGATCTGGAATTACTGGCTCGGCGGGAAAGACCACTTCACGGCTGACCGCGTCGCCTGGCCGGTCTATGATCGGCCCGACCTGTTCCTGCCGCTCGGCAACCTGCTGGAGGAGCCCATCACCGCGATCTGGGGCCGCTACCCGTACAAGGCCAGCCACTACGCCAAGTACCTGGGGACCAGCATCTACACCGCCGCCCGCGCAGATCCCGGCGGTAACCGCCATCGTCTACCTGCCGCTGCACCGCAGCCGGCCGGTCACGGTGACCGGGCAGCCCGGACGTGAGCCAGGGCTGCGGAGGTGATCGCCCGGACGCGAGTTTCGGCCGCGGGACCGCTCGCCGCCGACGCGGTCCCGGCCGGCAGCACGACCGCCAGGGACAGCTGCCAGGGCGGCCACGATGGCGGCTGAGAAGAAGATCAGCCGGCGGCGGGCGGGGAGCACTTGCTCAGCCTGGTCCTGGCCGACGTTGCCGAAAGAACCGCGGCCGGCGTTGCCCGGAGAAGTTGCCGGAAGAACCGGCCGGGACGCCGCGGCGGGCCGGGCCTCATCAGCTGCCGGAAAAATCCGGCGGCCTGGCGGTGCGGTTATGCGGTGCGGCGCCGTGGCGGGCCGAGGCTGACGGTGAGGGTGAGGCCGAGCGCGTCAGCCAGGCGCTCCAGCAGCGGCAGGGTCGGGGTGGTGCCGCCGGCCTCGAACCGGGCAACGCCGGGCTGGGTCATCCCGGCCCGGTCGGCGAGCTGACGCTGGGACCAGCCCAGTTCCTCCCGCCGGGTCCGGATGGCCTCGGCCAGCTCGAACCGCAGCCGGGCAGCCTGGTAGGCCTCCGCTGCGGCCGGGCGGCCGATGCGGGCCTGGCGGGCCTCGGCCAGGCTGACCCTCCGCGGCGTCTCCTGCTCCATGGTCATCCCTCCTCGTCCTCGCCGGGGGTGTGGGCTTCGCGCTGGCAGCGGGCCATCGCCGCCTCCGCCCTAGCGATCTCCCCGGCTTCGCGCATCTTCGTCTTGGTGAACACGGTCAGCGCGATGATCCGCCGTCCTGGCGCGATCCAGTAGGTGATGCGGACCCGCTCCCCGCCGCAGTAGAACCGCAGCTCCCGCAGCTTCCCGGCCAGCTGGCGGGTGTAGGGCTCGCCCAGCAGCACGCCCCGCTCCTCCAGCAGGTCCAGGTGAAACACCGCCTGCGCCCACCGCTGGTCATCCAGGCCCTCCAGCCACCCGGCGACTTCGGGCTCAAGCTCCACCTCACCCCAGGCCATACCAGGAATGGTATCGCCTGGGCGGGTGCGGCAGCCACCAGCGCACCTGGCCCGGCACCAGGCAGCGTTGCAGGGGAGCTGCCGGAAGAACCGCCGTGGCGGGGCCGGGAGCTGCCGGAAGATTCCGCCGGCACGCTCTGCGGGCCGGGTGGCGTCAGTTGCCGGAAGAATCCGGCGGCATGACACCGGGGCCAGTCGGACGCTGCGGCGGGCTGGCTGATGACTCAGTTGCCGAATTGAGCCTTATAGGTATCAAGGGGCGGCCCGCTGCGTGTGCCGCCCGGGCGCGGCCGGCTGCGGCCCTGCGGGCCGGTCCTGCCGCGCCAGCGGCCGGGGAAGGGGCTACTGCCTGGGGCCGGCGGCCCAGGTCAGGTGGTTCTGGGCGGCGTCCAGGGCCTGGTGCAGGCGGCGGGCCGAGGCGGCCGCGGCGTCCAGGCCGCCGGTGACGGCGGCGAGCATCGCGGCCGGGTCGCCCTGGTGCTGCCCGGCGACGACGGTGACCACCCCGGCGGCGGCCTGCTCTTGCAGGAAGGCGAGGAGCTGGGCCAGGGCCTGTGGCAGGCGGGCGGCGAGGACGGACAGCTGGCCGGTGACCTCATAAGCGTCGGCGGGGTAGGCCAGGCCGCCGGTGCCGGGCAGGGTGGCGTGGTTCAGCGCCCGGAGCGCCTCGGCGGCCTGCCCCGCCAGCTCCGCCGGGGCGGTCACTGGTCCGCTCCCGGCTCGTCCGCCGCTTCCTCGTCCAGGGCGGCGAGCAGCCCGGAGACGGCGATCCGCTTCGCCTCGCCGCCGTCGCGCTTGCGGCGGGGCTGGTTCGCCGCGGCTGGGTGGGTGGCCGCGTGGAAGGCCTGCAGGGCCCGGATGGTGACCTGTAATGGCGGAGTCAGGTGTCCTGTCCCGTCGATCATGGGGCACGGAGGCAAGGCTCAGGCCACTCCGATCAGCGCGACGCGGCTCCGCTTCGCCCGGGCGGCTGCGCAAGCCGGTAATCGGGAACGCCCGCGTCTTCGTGCCTGACTCCGGCGCAACCATCTGGCATCTCGCTCGGCCCCGGCGGGAGGCCTTCGAGGCAATTACCGCACCAGAAAACCGCGTTCGCCTGGTCCTCACGATCACCGTAGATCACGAAGCGCAGCCGGAGTTCACGAGCGCCGCAGTTCGGGCATGCCAGCCCGGAAACCCGATCCGGTGCGCGGTATGCCTGCTGGAAGGCGTCCAGCCAGCGCTCATATGACGCCATGAAGGTTCCCTTACTTGAAAAGATTGTCCCACCACGCATTAGCGAAGTTCTCCGCGGCTTGTTCCCATGCGCTGCCAGCGTCATATGTCGTTGGATACGGCATGCCCGCCTGCAGATCCGCGACGTGGTACTGCTCATGGACCAGAGTCTTCGCCAGCTGCTCCTCGTTCTGGAACGCCCCCCGGTAGAGCGTGATCGATTGATCAGGAGCCGTGCTTCCCCGCTTCCCCGGAGACCCGCGATCGCCTTGTTGATAGAAATGTCGTTCCCGGAAATGTCGATTCCGTACTTACTCGCGACCGAGCTGACGGAATCCATGTTCATCGGCAGCCGCGCGCCGACGCCTCGGGTCTCCGTACTTAACCGGGGTGCCGCAGGTAGTCCCGCCGTCCCCGGGCTGGCCTGATCGTCACTCATGGCGACGGGCACCTACGGCGGCCTGGCCGCGCTCGGTGACCGGCGGCGGGGCCGCTTGCCCGGCGGGCGCTGAGGCTGTTTCTTGCGGGCGAGGCGGGCTTTTCGGGTGGTGGCCATGCGGACGCGGCGGTCCTGGTTTTCCGGGT
>DAHVAN010000262.1 GCA_027314595.1 Actinomycetota bacterium
CTTCGCTATAATAGGACTCGTCTCCACTCCACGCTCGGGTACCGGACACCGCAGGAAGTCCTGGACGAGTACCTGAACGGGCAGGAAGCAGCGTGAAATAACCGCAAATTCCCTGTCCGGAAAACGGCGGGCAGCTCACTCCACTGCCAAGCCCGGGAGGAAACGTGACTGCCACCGCTTCCCCAGATCCAAGCGCGCTTGACACGGCCAGCGCCCACGTGCCGTTGCAGGCAGCAAAGCAGCCCGGGCCGACGAAGCGGGACACATCGGATCATGCGACGCTGAGGGGTGGAGCGCAGGCTGGCCATCGCCGCCGTCTTTTACACCTACACCGGGGCTCTAGGGACCGGGCCGATCTTGTGGGCCTACATCACCTCGTTCGTACTGGTCGTGGCGGGTGGGCAGTGGCTGCACCTGCAGGTCATGCTCTCCAGGCAGATCACTGTCCCGCCGGCGGTGGTTTCTGTGCTCGGTCTGCTGGCCCTGCTGGTCCCGTATGCGATCTGGACTGCGACGCCGCCAGACCTGCCTGTCTTCCAGCCCGGCTGAAACCGCCGGGTTGTGTCCCAGGCCCGGTCCATGTAGCCAGCCGCTTTGACCCGCCGCTGCGCTGCGCCGGATGGATCGCAGCCGACCGCGCCTATGTACGCAAGACGTTGGCGAAGATGAGCCATGCGAGCAGTGATTTGGCGGTGAGGCTCAAGGCGATGTAGACGACCTCGCCGTGGAGGTAGTCGCGCCAGCGCCCGACCTGCGCGTACTGCAGGTCGTTGACGCGGATATCGGCGCTCGCGCCGCTCGTTTCGTCGTGATCCACAGCTGCTGGCCCGCGAGGCAGACTGAGATGCCGTTCGCGAAGACCTCGCGGCTTTCCGGCGGGATCTCCACCCCGGGTTCTGCAGATGAAGCTCACGCCCAGTACACGAAAGTCTCACTTGAGCTGGGAAAACAGGAATGCGCATGGCGAAGCGGCGTGTATCTATGATCCGCCATCCTCGCAGGTCACGAGCCTGTGCCGACCAGGCCGTCATCGAGTTACCGCGCGCACCGTATGGGCAACCAGTACTCAACGTGACGGCGTAACCGTGGATGAAGGCGGCCGAGTCGTGCTCGTCACCGTCGATGGTTTACTGGCGCCGCGGTAACAGCCGGGATGCCGTGTGGTCGCGGCCAGCTGATGGCCGGTTTCGGCCAGGGCGGGGCTCGGCCGGGTGTCTACGAAGCCGGGGCGCCGCCCGCGAGCGCGTTCACCGCGGCCACTGAATATTCTCGGCCTCGGTGACTGGGTCGCCGGTCAGCAGCCGGGCCCCCACAGCGCCCGCGATCTGCGGGGTGGCGCCGGCTCCTGCCAGGGCGAGCTGAGAGCGCTGGGCGAGCGCGGTGAGCTGGGTAGCGTGGGGCTCGAGGTTCTCCGGCAGGGTGGCGGCCAGGACGACGAGGTCCGGGTGCCTGGCGTCGACCGTCTTGGTCAGCTCCTCGACCGGGGTGTTCATCCCGAGGTAGTCGATCCTCCACCCGTTGCGGTTGAGCATGATGCCGAAGACCATCAGCGCCAGGTCGTGAAGCTCGCCGGGGGGGCAGGCCAGGACGGCGCGGGGGCCGTGCCCGTTACCCCAGCCCCGGGCCAGCCCGGCGAGCCGCCCGCGGATGAGGTTGCTGGCGAAGTGTTCCTGGGCGATGCTGGCCGTTCCACTCTCCCAGCGCTCCCCGAGTTCGGTGAGATAGGGCAGCACAACGTCGCGGAGCACCGTCGTCACGGAGAGGTCGGACATGAGCCGGTCCAGGGCTGCCTGGGCGGCTGGCTCGTCGAAGGCGTCGAGGGCCTGCCGGAGGGCTCCGGGCAGCTCGCTCGCCGCTGGCGCGGCGCGGTGCGGGCCGGCGGCCCGGCCGTGGCCGGCCCCGTTGTCCTCCCCGAGCACCGCTCGCGCCGCTTCGGCGGCCGACAGCCCGCGGGCGAGGTGGGCCTGCATCCGGCGGATCCGCGACTCGTCCGCCTCGGAGTACAACCGGAAGCCGCCCGCCGAGCGCACCGGCTGGAGGAGGCCGTAGCGGCTCTCCCATGCCCGCAGGACGTGCTCGCTCACGCCGAGGCGCCTGCTCAGCTCGCCGATGCGCAGCACCGGCGAGCCGTCGGGAGTGTCCATGCCAGCACTCTACAGTACTTCGACAGACATTTGACAAGGCTGGCCGCGAAAGCTACCGTCATGTCTAGACAAACCTTAGACGAAGGCTGAACATCATGGGCTCCTACGCCAACGGCCCGGCGACCGCCACCGGTTCTGCTCCCCAGGAGCACGGCACAGCGGCGGACGCACGGCGGCCGTCTGTTGCCGTGATCGGCGCCGGGGTCTCCGGCCTGACCGCGGCGTACCTGCTCTCCCGCACCCACGACGTCACCCTTTTCGAGGCGGAGGAGCGGCTCGGCGGCCACGCGCACACCCACGATGTCACGGACTCAGATGGCCGGCAGCACGCTGTCGACAGCGGGTTCATCGTCCACAACGACGTGACCTACCCCTGGTTGCGCAGGCTGTTCGGCGAGCTGGACGTCGAGGTGCGTCCCGCCGAGATGAGCATGAGCGTCCGGTGCAAGGGGTGCGGGCTGGAGTATGCCGGCGGTCGCGGGCTGCGGGGCGTATTCGCCCAGCCACGCCGCCTCATCGACCCCCGGTTCCTCCGGATGCTGTGGCAGGTTAAGCGGTTCCACCGGCGTGCCTTGGCCTTCCTGCGCACGACCGATGACGAGAACCTGACGACCTACGGCGAGTTCCTGGAGCGGGAGGGGTTCAGCGGCTACTTCATCGCCCACTACGCCGTTCCGGTCGTCTCGTGCGTGTGGTCCGCCGGGCGGGAGACGACGCTGGTCTACCCGGCGCGCTACCTGTTCCGGTTCCTCGACCATCACGGCATGCTCCGGGTCGGCGGGTCACCCCAGTGGTACACCGTGACCGGCGGGTCACGGATCTACGTTGAACGGCTCGCCGGGCTGCTTAAGGACGTGCGCGCGGCCCATGCCGTCACCGACGTCACCCGGCGCGAGGACGGCGTCCAGATCCGGGACGTCACAGGGCAGGTCACCAGCGTGGACCGCGTCGTCATCGCCACCCACGCCGACCAGGCCCTCAGCCTGCTCGCCGACTCCAGCGACGCGGAGGTCACCACCCTCAAGCAGTTCGGCTACTCGCGCAACGTCACCGTGCTGCACACCGACAGCTCGGTCCTGCCGGACGCCGCGCAGGCACGGGCCTGCTGGAACTACCGGATGACGTCCTGCCACCGGCCCGATCAGCCCGCCGTGGTGACGTACTGGATGAACCGGCTCCAGGGACACCGTGCCGCCCAGGACTTCCTGGTCACGCTCAATGACCGCGAGCGTCTCGACCCAGGCTCCGTTGCCGCGGTCATGCACTACGAGCACCCGATCTACACGCCCGAGGCGGTCCGGGCGCAATCGCAGCTCGGTGACCTCGCCACCGACCGCACCGTATACGCCGGCGCCTACCACGGGTGGGGATTCCACGAAGACGGCTGCCGCTCCGGCGTCGAGGCCGCCCGGCACTTCGGAGTGGCCTGGTGAGCACGGCCTCGCTCCTCACGCCGACATCCGCGCCCGCCCGCCCGCAGCTGCCCCAGCTGCCCGCCCTGGTCGTCGGCCAGGTCACGCACCGGCGCCCCGGACCGGTCCGGCACACCTTCCGGCACCGGGTCTACCAGTGGCTGGTCGACCTGGACTGCCTCCCCCGCCAGCCCTGGCACCTCAGGGCGTTCGCCAGCTTCAGCAGCGCTGACCACCTCGGCGACCCCGGCCTGCCGATCAAGGGCAACATCGAGAACTACCTGGCGATCAACGGCATCGACCTCGGTGACCGGGGACGGGTGCTCATGCTGGCCAACGCCCGGGTCCTGGGCCACGTGTTCGACCCGCTCTCGGTCTTCTGGTGCTACGACAGCAGCGGGCGGCTCGTGGGTGTCGTCGCGGAGGTCCACAACACCTACGGCGAGCGGCACGCCTACCTCCTGCGGCCAGACGAGGCGGGGGTCGCCGTGGCCGGCAAGGCCTTCCACGTCTCCCCGTTCTTCGACGTCAGCGGCACCTACGAACTGCGGTTCACCCTGAGGCCGGACCTGGTCGCCACGACCGTGACGCTGCGGCGCGAGGGCACCGTCGCGTTCTCGGCGACCTTCCGGGGCCGGCCCGAGCCCGCCACCAGCCGGAACCTGGCCCGCCGGCTCATCCACCAGCCCCTCATGACCCAGCGGGTCTCGGCCCTGATCCGGATGCACGGCATCTGGCTGTGGCTTCGTGGCCTGCCCGTCCGCGCTCACCCGCACCACATCCGGCAGGAAGGGGTCTGACCATGACCGTCTCCACCGCCATCAGGTGGCCCACCGCCGCCACCTCACCACGGGCGCCACTCAGAGCCGCCATCGCGCGGGTGGTCTTCGAGCATGCCGGACGGCGGGTCCCGGTCCGCGTCACCTACCCCGACGGCCGGGTGCTCGGAGCAGGGCCGCCGGCATCGCCCCAATTGGAGGTCGTTCGCCCCGCGGCGTTCTTCGCCAGGCTGGGCCGCGACGCGAAGATCGGGTTCGGTGAGGCCTACATGGCCGGGGACTGGCGGGCCGGGCCCGGCACCGACCTGGCCGACCTGCTGACACCCTTCGCCTCGCGGTTGACCACACTGATTCCCCCGGCCATGCAGCGGCTGCGTGTCTTCGTCGACAGGCCCGTCCCCCACGAGCAGGAGAACACCCTCGACGGCTCGCGAACCAACATCGCCGCTCACTACGACCTCAGCAACGACCTCTTCGCCGCCTTCCTGGACCCGACGATGACCTACTCCTGCGCCTGGTTCGACGACAGCGAGCCCGTGGAGACCGCAACCCGGCTCGAGGAGGCACAGCTGCGCAAGATCGACGGGATTCTCGACCTCGCCGGCGTCCAGGCCGGCACCCGGCTGCTGGAGATCGGATCGGGGTGGGGGTCGCTTGCCATCCGCGCAGCGCAGCGCGGTGCTCACGTCACGACGATCACCCTCTCCCACGAGCAGATGCGGCTGGCCTGTGAGCGGGTGGAAGCCGCCGGCTTCTCGGGGCTCGCCGAGGTACGGGTGCAGGACTACCGTGAGGTCGACGGCCAGTACGACGCCATCGTCAGTGTCGAGATGGTCGAGGCAGTCGGCGAGGCCTACTGGCCTGCTTACTTCGCGGCCCTTGACCGGCTCCTCGCTCCCGGCGGCACGGCCGCCATCCAGGCAATCACCATGGACCACCAGCGTTTCCTCGCCACCCGGCGCAGCTTCAGCTGGATCCAGAAGTACATCTTCCCCGGCGGCGTCATCCCGTCGCTGCAGGCGATCGACGAGACCCTCGCAGCCCACACCACGCTGCGCGTGACGCACCAGCGCGAGCTCCGGGCTCACTACGCCCGGACGCTGCGCCTGTGGCGGGAACGCTTCCTCGGCCAGTGGCCCCGCATCCGCGCCCAGGGCTTCGACGAGACCTTCCGCCGCATGTGGGAGTTCTACCTCTCCTATAGCGAGGCCGGCTTCCGCAGCGGCTACCTCGGCGTGAGCCAGCTCCAGCTGACCAGGGAGCGGGCATGAGGCTGAATGGCAAGGTCGCCTGGGTGGTCGGCGGATCGAGCGGAATCGGCGCCGCCGTGGCACGCGAGCTCGCAGGCCGTGGCGCGACCGTCGCGATCTCGGCTCGCCGCGACGAGCAGCTCCGTGAGGTCTCGGGAGGGCACATGCTCGTCGTGCCACTCGACGTCACCGACGCCGCGTCAGTCGTGGCCGCCGCCGCACGAGT
>DAHVAN010000272.1 GCA_027314595.1 Actinomycetota bacterium
GCCGTGCGCCAGCGCGGCGTTGAGGCCGCCGGGCGGCTCGCCGGCGATCACGCGGGCGCCGAGCGCGGCCAGCCGCGAGCCGGCCACGGGATCGGGCGTGACCACGAGCACGCGCGCCACTTCGGGACAGCCGAGAACGGCGGAAACGGTGTCCGACGCCAGGGCGAGGGCGAGCTCGGAGCGCCGCGGTCCTGCCAGGACGGCGAGCCGGGACTTGGCGCGGGCTAGTACCTTGACTGGCATCACCACCGTCCACGGGAACAGGGCAGACTCGGTCATGCGGGTAACCACCGCTGGATTATGGTGCATGACGTGCGGAACCAGACAATGGGAAGGCCTCCCCGATGAGCAAGTCCTACTCGCCCACGTGGCGGCTGATCTCCGTCATCGTGCTGCGACCTCTGCTGCTCCTGCTGGTCAGGAACAAGTGGCAGGGCAGGCAGAACATTCCCAGGACCGGGGGCATCATCCTGGCGCCCAACCACCTGTCCTACGCGGACTGGGGGACCGACGCGCTGTTCTTCTACCAGTGCGGGCGGTACCCGACGTTCATGATCAAGGCCTCGGCGTTCGAGATCAAGGGCATCGGCGCGTTCCTGCACAAGGCCGGGCAGCTTCCCGTTAACCGCGGCCGCGCGGACGCCGCGCTTGTGCTCAAGGAGGCGGAGAAGGCGCTCGCGGAAGGCGCCGCCGTCGTGGTGTACCCGGAAGCGACCGCCACGCGTGACCCGGACCTGTGGCCGATGGTGGCCAAGACAGGCGTCGCCAGGCTCGCCCTGGCCACGGGCACCCCGGTAATTCCCGTCGCGCACTGGGGCACCCAAGACATCCTCCCTTACGGCAGCAAGAAGGTCCGGCTGTTCCCGCGCAAGACCGTGCGTACGGTAGCCGGCCCGCCGGTCGACCTGTCGCAGTGGGCCGGCCAGGCGACCTCGGCGCGCGCGCTGCGCGCCGCCACGAACGCGATCATGGCGGAGGTCTCGGCCCTCGTCGGGCAGCTGCGATCCGAACAGCCGCCCGCCGTACCTTACGATCCGTCTTCGGCGATATCCCGAACGGGGGGTGGCGGCTCTTTGGCGGCCCCGCTACCGCCAGGCAACGGGCCCCGCGGCGCGGCGGACGGGCTGAACGGCAACGCGGCGCACCGGGAGAGCGGCGGCGCGGCGGACGGGCAGAGCGAAGCCGGCCAGGCGTGAGGGCCACGGTGATGGGCTCAGGCTCGTGGGGAACCACGTTCGCGCAGGTACTCTGCGACGCCGGCACGCCTGCCGTGCTGTGGGCGCGCAGCGCGACGGTAGCCCGCAGCGTGACGCGGGACCACGAGAACCCCCGGTACCTGCCGGGCATCCGGCTGCCGCCCTCGCTGACCGCGACGACCGACCCGGCGGCGGCGCTCGCGGGCGCGGACCTGGTGGTGTTCGCGGTCCCCGCTCAGACGCTGCGGCCGCTGCTCGCCTCATGGGAACCGCTGATCCCGCCTGGCGCGCTGCTCGTCAGCCTGCTGAAAGGAATCGAGCTCGGCACCTGCAAGCGGATGAGCGAGGTGATCATCGATACGCTCGGCGTCCCCCCGTCGCGGGTGGCGGTCGTCTCAGGTCCCAACCTGGCCCCGGAAATCGCCGAGCGCCAGTTCGCCGCGACCGTGGTGGCCTGCTCCGATCCGGCGGGCGCCCAGCTGCTGCAGCGCGCCTGCCACGCCAGCTACTTCCGGCCGTACTGGAGCACGGACGTGATCGGGTGCGAGCTCGGCGGCACCGTGAAGAACGTCATCGGGGTCGCGGTCGGCATCGCGGTCGCGCTCGGCCTCGGCGACAACACGAAGGCGTCGCTGATCACGCGCGGCCTGGCTGAGATCGCGCGGCTCGGGGAGGTGCTCGGCGCCGATTCGCGGACGTTCGCGGGCCTGGCGGGGATGGGCGACCTGGTGGCGACGTGCAGTTCGCCGCTGTCGCGCAACCGCAGGTTCGGCCAGTACCTGGGCAGCGGAATGACCGCGGCGCAGGCGCTCGAGGCCACCGGCCAGACCGCCGAAGGGGTCACGTCCTACGCCCCGGTCCTCGAGCTCGCCCGCAAGCACGGGGTGGACATGCCGATCACCGCCGTGGTCGCGGCGCTGATAGCGGGCGGCCTGCCGGTCGCCGACGCCGCGGCGGTGCTAACGTCACGGTCAGCCAAACCGGAATGGTACGGAGCTTGAGCCAGGGCGAGGAGCCTAAGTCGTGGAGATAGCCCGAAGGCAGCTGGGCGAGAACACGCGAGCGGTGCACCTGCCGCCGCCGCCCGAGCCCGCGCAGCGGCCGCTCGGCACGCCCGTGTACCGGACCGCGGCGTTCGCCTTCGCCACCGCGCAGGAGTACGCGGCGGTGCTGAACGACCAGGTGCCCGGGTACAGCTACAGCCGGATCGACAACCCGACGGTGGACGCGTTCGCGCGCGCGGTCGCGGCGCTCGAGGGCGCGAACCTCCCGCGCTGGCCGGCCGCGCAGGCGTTCGCCTCGGGCATGGCGGCCATCTCCGGCATCTTCTTCGCGTTCGCGCGGGCGGGCGCGCACGTCGTCGCGTCCTCCTCGCTGTACGGGGGAACGTACAGCCTGCTGCGCAACGTGCTGACGCGGTTCGGCGTCGAAACGGACTTCGTGGACATATCCGACCTCGACGCGGTGCGTGCCGCCATGCGGCCGGCCACCAGGATCGTCTTCGCCGAGACGATCGCCAACCCGACGACGCTGGTACCCGACCTGCCTGCGCTCGCCGACATCGCGCACGCCAGCGGGGCGCTGCTTGTCATCGACTCGACGCTGGCGCCGCCGGTGATCTGCCGGCCGCTCGAGCACGGCGCCGACCTCGTGGTGCACTCGGCGACCAAGTACATCGGCGGCCACTCCGACGTCACCGGCGGCGTGGTCACCGGGCAGATCGAGCTGATCAGCCAGATCCGGGCGACGCGGATCGACACCGGCGCGTCGCTGTCTCCCGACGACGCCTTCCTGCTCCGCCGTGGCCTGGAGACGCTGCCGATCCGGGTGCGCCGCGCCTGCTCGACCGCCTCGGTGTTCGCCGCCACGCTCGCCAGGCATCCCGCCGTCGCCTATGTCGACTACCCCGGGCTGCCGACCCATCGCAGCCACCAGGTGGCCAGGCGCACGTTCGACGCCGGGCCCGAGGGCGTGCGCTTCGGCGCGATCGTCACGGTCACCCCGTACGGCGGCCGGGAGGCGGGGCTCGCGTTCGTCACCAGGCTGCGGCTGGCCGCGGCCGCCACGTCCCTCGGCGGGACGCACACCAAGGTGTCGCACGTGGCGTCGACGACGCACCGCCAGCTCGACGACCGGGCCCTCGCCGCGGCCGGGATCGACCCGGGCGCTGTCCGGTTCTCGATAGGCCTGGAGGACGCCGAAGACCTCGTATCGGACGCCTACGTCGCCCTGGAGTCCCTGGGACGTTAGGATGACTGGGCCTCACGCGGCATGTGAGGCTGGCGGCGACTGGTCAGGCACTACCATCTGGGGGTCGGCTGAGGCGAGCGGAGGGCGGGCGCGGGTGAGCGAGCGGCGCAAGATACGGGTGGCCGTCGTGTTCGGCGGCCGGAGCGCGGAGCACGCGGTGTCGTGCGCCAGCGCCGGCCTTGTGCTCGGCGCCATCGACCGCGAGCGCTACGACGTGGTGCCGATCGGCATCGCGCGCGACGGCCGGTGGGTGCTGACGTCCGGCGACCCGGCGCGGCTGGCGCTCGGCTCGGCCGAACTGCCGTCCGTGGACGCCGTCGCAACGCCCGGGGTGTCGGTGACCCCGCGCACCGGCCCGGGCGCCGGGGCGCTGGTGATAACCGGGCCGGCCGAGGTCCCGCCCGGCTTCGGCGAGGTCGACGTCGTGCTGCCGCTGCTGCACGGCACCTACGGCGAGGACGGCACCCTGCAGGGCCTGCTCGAGATGACCGGCATCCCGTACGCGGGCGCGGGCGTGCTCGCCAGCGCGGCGGGCATGGACAAGGAGTACATGAAGATCCTGTTCGCGGCCCGCGGCCTGCCTGTCGGCCCGTACGTAGTGGTGCGGGACCGCGACTGGGGGCCGGACGCGCCGGACGCCGAGCGCAAGCGCGTGCTCGACGAGATCGCCGAACTGGGCTGGCCGGTGTTCGTCAAGCCCGCCCGCGGCGGGTCGAGCATCGGCACCTCGCGGGTAACCGGCCCGGCCGGCCTCGACGCGGCCATCGATGAGGCCCGCCGCCACGACCTGAAGGTCCTGGTCGAGGCCGCCATCGAAGGCGCCGAGGTCGAATGCGCCGTGCTCGAGGGCATCGACGGCGGGCCGCCGGAGGCGAGCCTGCCCGGTCAGGTGATCATCGACCCGCATTCGGCGTTCTACGACTTCGAGGCCAAGGACCTGGGCGCGCAGACCACCATGGTGATCCCCGCGCCGATCCCCGGCGAGGCGGCGGAAAGGATCAGGCGGTTCGCCTGCGCCGCGTTCGACGCCATTTCCTGCGAGGGGCTGGCCCGGGTCGACTTCTTCCACACCCCCGCGGGACAGATCCTTGTCAACGAGATCAACACCATGCCAGGGATGACCCCCGCGTCCGGCTTCCCGATGATGTGGGCCGCGAGCGGCCTGCCGCTGCCGCGGCTCATCGACCGCATCATCACCAGCGCGCTGCGCAAGCCCGGGCGGCGCTAGGCGCTGGCGGGCGCTAGGTCCTGACGCCACGGGCCGGGCGTCCCGGCGGGCGGGAGCACAGACGGCGGCAACGAAGAACGAGTGCCCCGTGCCACCGCCCGCTGACGCGCCGCGTGCCCGCTACTTCTTCCTGGCCGCTGCCTTGGCGGGCGCCTTCGCCGGCTTCGCGGGGGCCGGCTTGGTGCCGTTGACGAGAGCCTTGAAGTCCGCGCCCGGGCGGAACTTCGGTACCGATGACGCCGCTACGTGGATCGGGTCTCCGGTGGCCGGGTTACGCGCCGTACGGGCCGGGCGTTCGGCCTTCTCGAACACGCCGAATCCCGTGATCGCGACCTTGTCGCCGCTTGCCACGGCCGACTGGATGGTCTCGAGGACTGCGTTCAGCGCCTCGGTCGCGGACTTCTTGTCCCCAAGGCGACCCGAGATCGCGTCGATCAGATCACGCTTGTTCATAATTCACTCCTGCGTTCCCCCACGGGAGGCCGCCCGGGCTGCTCGCCTGGATCGTGACCCCTGACCAGCCCGAAATTAAGCGATCGGGCTCCGCTACACAATAACCTTGGCAAATATTCGCCTGTGTGTCGGCCCTAATCAAGAGTTTCTGCCGGCAGAAATATTGCTCATAAGGGAAAAACCCGCTCATTAGGCGGCGGTGAATTGCGCTGGCCGCCTCCTGAGTCCCCGGGATCGGCTCCAGCCAGCCCCCCAGCGGTCTCCGGTCAGCCAGGTTCCCGCGCCGCCTGGCCGCCCGCACCGCCGCCTGGCCGCCTGGCCGCCCTCCCCCGCCATCGCCGCTGGCCCGCTCAATGCCCGATTGCCCAGGCCGGCAAACTGGCGCGCAAATGCGGCGCGGGATACTTCCCCACCCTTTTCCGGGGAAAGTATCCCGCGTCGCGGAAAGCGCGAATGGCTACAACGTGACGGGCAGCCACGCCGCGCGAGCGCCCTCGAACGCGGCGATCGCGTCCTCGTGCCGCAGCGTCAGGCCGATGTCGTCGAGCCCCTCCATCAGCCGCCAGCGCGTGTAGTCGTCGATCTCGAACGGCGCGGCGAGGCCGCCCGCCACCCGCACCTGGCGGGCGGACAGGTCCACGGTGACCGCGGCGGGCGGCTCCGCCTCGGCCGCGTCCTGTATCGCCGCCACCGTCTCTTCGGGGAGCGCCACGGGGAGCAGCCCGGCCTTGGTGGCGTTGGTCCTGAAGATGTCGCCGAACCGGGGCGCTATGACCGCGCGGAAGCCGTAGTCCATGAGCGCCCACACCGCGTGCTCACGCGACGAGCCGGTGCCGAAGTCGGTCCCGGCCACCAAGATGGTGCCGCCCGCGTAGCGCGGCTGGTTGAGCACGAAGGACGGGTCCTCGCGCCAGGCGGCGAACAGTCCGTCGCCGAACCCCTCGCGGCTGACCCGCTTGAGGTAGACGGCGGGGATGATCTGGTCGGTGTCCACGTTCTTGCGCCGCAACGGCACCGCGCGGCCGGTGTGCGTGACGAATGATTCCACTGGGAGTCTCTCCTTCCGGGTACGTGTGGTACCGCGAGCGTCACAGGTCGGCGGGCGCGGTCAGCCGGCCCGTGACGGCGGTGGCGGCGGCGACGGCGGGCGATACCAGGTGGGTGCGTCCGCCCTTGCCCTGGCGGCCCTCGAAGTTCCTGTTCGAGGTCGAGGCGCTGCGCTCCCCGGGGGAGAGCGTGTCCGGGTTCATGCCCAGGCACATCGAGCAGCCGGCCGACCGCCACTGCGCTCCGGCCGCGGTGAACACCTCGTCCAGGCCCTCGGCCTGTGCCTGCGCCCTGACCTGCATGGAGCCGGGGACGACAAGCATCCGCACGCTCGGGGCGACGCGCCTGCCGCGCAGCACCTCCGCGGCGGCGCGCAGGTCGGAGATCCGCCCGTTGGTGCACGACCCGACGAACACGGTGTCCACCGCGATGTCGCGAAGCGGCGTGCCGGGCGTCAGCCCCATGTACTCCAGGGCCCGCCTGGTGCCGGCCGGGTCGGGAGTCTGCTCGGGAGCCGGGACCGAGGCGTCGAGCGGCAGGCCCTGGCCGGGGTTCGTGCCCCAGGTCACGTACGGGGTCAGCGCGGTCGCGTCGATCGTGACCTCGCGGTCGAAGGCCGCGCCCTCGTCGGTCGGCAGCGACCGCCAGTACCCGACCGCCGCGTCCCAGTCCGCGCCGGACGGGGCGTGCGGGCGGCCCCTGAGGTACTCGAAGGTGACCTCGTCCGGGGCGATCAGCCCCGCCCGCGCCCCCGCCTCGATGGACATGTTGCAGACGGTGAGGCGCCCGTCCATGGACAGCGACCGGACGGCCTCGCCGCGGTACTCGATGATGTACCCCTGACCGCCGCCAGTGCCGATCTGCGCGATGATCGCCAGGATCAGGTCCTTCGCGGTCACCCCCGCGGGCAGCGCCCCCGCCACGTTGACCGCCATCGTCTTCGGCCGGATCTGCGGGAGCGTCTGGGTGGCGAGGACGTGCTCCACCTCGCTGGTGCCGATGCCGAACGCCAGGGCGCCGACCGCGCCGTGCGTCGAGGTGTGCGAGTCGCCGCAGACGATCGTCATGCCCGGCTGTGTCAGCCCTAGCTGCGGCCCGATCACGTGCACGATGCCCTGCCCGGCGTCACCCATCGGGTGCAGCCGGACCCCGAATTCGGCGGTGTTCTTGCGCAGCGCCTCCACCTGGATGCGGGACACCGGGTCGGTCACCGGACTGCCCGGGCCGGAAAGCGGCACGCCGGGACCGGTGATTCCCGTCGTCGGCACGTTGTGGTCTTCTGTGGCGATCGTCAGGTCGGGCCGCCGGACCTTGCGTCCGGCCGCCCGCAGGCCGTCGAAGGCCTGCGGGCTTGTGACCTCGTGCACGAGGTGCAGGTCGATATAGAGCAGGTCTGGCTCGCCCTGTCCGCCGCGCACCACGTGGGCGTCCCAGATCTTCTCCGCGAGCGTGCGAGGCGCGCTGCTCATGGAATCAGTCTCCCTCTGGCTGGACTTGTATCTCAAATAATGAGACGGCAGTATCAGTACATGAACAATACTAGCGGTGTCGGGGTGCTGGACAAGGCGGTTTACGTTCTCGCCGCCGTGGAAGGCGGCCCTGCCACGCTCGCCCAGCTGGTCAAGGCCACCGGCCTCGCCAGGCCCACCACCCACCGTATCGCCGTGGCTCTGGAGCACCACCGGCTGCTCGCGCGTGACGTGCAGGGCAGGTTCATCCTCGGCCCGCGGATCGCCGAACTGGCCTCCGCGGCGGGCGAGGACCGGCTGCTGGCGTTCGCGCAGCCGGTGCTCGTCCAGCTGCGGGACCAGACCGGGGAGAGCGCCCAGCTTTATCGCAGGCAGGCCGACATCCGGGTGTGCGTCGCCGCCGCCGAACGGGCCAGCGGCCTGCGGGACACGGTGCCGGTGGGCGCCGCCCTGCCGATGACCGCGGGCTCGGCCGCGCAGGTGCTGCTGGCCTGGGAGGAGGGCGAGCGGATGCACAGGGGCCTGCGCGGCGCCAAGTTCACCGCGACCACGCTGGCCAGCGTGCGCAGGCGAGGCTGGGCCGCGAGCGCCGCCGAGCGCGAGCCCGGCGTCGCCTCCGTGTCGGCGCCGGTGCGCGGCCCGGGCGGCAAGGTGCTCGCGGCGATCTCGGTCTCCGGCCCGATCGAGCGGCTGACCCGTTCACCGGGACGGCTGCACGCCGGCGCCGTCGCCGCCGCCGGAGAGAAGATCAGCGAACTGCTCCGTGCCGAGGCCATCGCCGCGCGTAGCGCGTAGGATTCTCCGCGAGCCGGGGAAATCAGTGCGAGCGGACAAGTGTGACTGAGGTCACTTGTTGCGGGCAGCTCGCACCCCAAGCCCACGGCCTTTGGTCCTACCGCTCGCCACGCCTCGCGGATTACTGTCGGAACCAGTCAGACGCCACAGCGCAGCGAATAGAGGTGCCCGATGAAAAGGTCGTGCCGATGAAGGCGGCCGTCATCAAGGAGAGCGCGCCGGGAGAACGGCGCGTCGCCCTGGTCCCCGAGACCGTACCGCGGCTGACACAGGCCGGTCTCGACGTGCTCGTGGAGGCCGGCGCCGGTGACGCGGCCTGGTTTCCCGACAGCGCCTACAGCGAGGCCGGGGCGACGATAGTCAAGACCAGCGACCTGTACGAGGACGCTGACGTGATCCTCACCGTGACCCGCCCGGACCCGGCTCAGGTCGCCAGGCTCCGTGACGGCCAGGCGGTGTTCGGGCTGCTGGCCCCGCTCATCGACCCGCGGCTGGCAGCCGACCTCGCGGCAAGGAACGTGACGGCGGTGTCCCTGGACGGGCTGCCCCGCACGCTGTCCCGCGCCCAGAGCATGGACGCGCTGAGCTCCCAGGCCAACGTGGCGGGCTACAAGGCGGTGCTGATCGCCGCGGCGGCATACGGCCGGTTCTTCCCGCTGCTGATCACCGCGGCGGGCACGGCCAGGCCGGCGAAGCTGCTCGTGCTCGGCACCGGGGTGGCCGGACTTCAGGCGATCGGCACCGCGCGGCGGCTCGGCGCCCAGGTCAGCGGCTACGACGTCCGGCCCGCCAGCAAGGGCGAGGTCGAGTCGCTCGGGGCCGCCTTCATCGAGCTGACGTCCGTGGCCGGCGCCGCGGGCGAGGGCGGCTACGCCCGCGAGCTGACCGAGGACGAGCGAGCGGCCCAGCAGGCCGAGCTCACCGGCCACATCGCCAGGCACGACGTCGTGATCACGACCGCGCAGGTGCCAGGGCGCAGGCCGCCGCTGCTGATCACCGAGGACGGCGTGAAGTCGATGGCGGCCGGGTCGGTGATCGTGGACATGGGCGCCAGCGCGCTCGGCGGCAACGTCGCCGGCTCGGTGCCCGGCGAGACGGTGGTCACCGAGAACGGCGTGACCATCATCGGCGCGCAGAACCTGCCCTCGACGGTGCCAGCCGCCGCGTCCAGCGCCTACTCACGGAACATCTCGGCGCTGCTGCTGCACATGATCTCCGAAGGCGCGCTGAAGATCGACACGAGCGACGAGATCCAGGCCGGCGTCGTCGTCTCGCACGACGGGCAGGTCGTGCACCCGGCCGTGGCCAAGCTGCTCGACGGCGAAGGAGGAGCCTGATGTCCACGGCGCTCGTGACCGACCTGACCATCTTCGTGCTGGCGCTGCTCGTCGGCATCGAGGTCATCGGCAAGGTGCCCGCCACCTTGCACACGCCGCTGATGTCGGCGTCCAACTCCATTCACGGGATCGTGCTGGTCGGCGCGCTGCTGATCGGCCTGACCGCGCATAACCCCGTCGGCTACATCCTGGCCTTCGTGGCGGCCTTCTTCGCCGCGGCGAATGTCGTCGGCGGCTACGTCGTCACCGGCCGGATGCTGAAGATGTTCCGCCGCAAGGCGCAGCCGGTGCCGCCGGCGTCCGCGCAGCCGCAGCTGAACGGGCAGGGCCAGCAGGCGCCGCAGGAGGTGCGCCGGTGAACACCTTCGACACCAACATCCAGCTCGTCTACATCCTCGCGGCGGCGTGCTTCGTCGTCGGCCTGCACCTGATGAACAGCCCTGCCACGGCACGCCGCGGCAACCAGGTGTCCACCGCCGGCATGGTCATCGCGATGATCGCGACGCTGGTCCTGCTGATCCACGACGGCACCGTCACCGCGGTCGGCTGGACCGTGCTGATCGTCGGCGCCCTGCTGGGCTCCGCGGTCGGCCTGTGGTCGGCACGCGCCGTGCAGATGACCGCGATGCCGCAGCTCGTGTCCATGTTCAACGCGGTCGGCGGCGGCGCGGCCGCGCTCGTCGCGGTCTACGAGTACATCCACGACGAGTCCGCGCCCGGCGGGGTCCTCGGCGCCACGTCGGTCTTCACCGTGCTCGACGTGCTCATCGGCTCGGTGACGTTCACCGGGTCCCTGATCGCGGCGGGCAAGCGGCAGGGCGTCATCACGGGACAGCCCGTGATCTTCCGCGGCGGGCGCGCGCTCAACGCGGCCCTCGCGGTGATCGCCCTCGGCACCGGCGCGTTCATGTTCACCACGGCGTCGCTGCCCGCCCTGCTCATCTTGGTGCTCGCCTCGCTGGCGTTCGGGGTCATGATGGTGCTGCCGATCGGCGGCGCGGACATGCCGGTCGTGATCTCGCTGCTCAACGCGTTCACCGGCACCGCCGTGGCCATGGCCGGGTTCGTCGTCAGCAACTGGGCGCTGATCGTGGCGGGCGCGCTGGTCGGGGCGTCCGGCGGGATCCTCACCAAGCTCATGG
>DAHVAN010000278.1 GCA_027314595.1 Actinomycetota bacterium
TGCGCCGCCAGGCGATGCCGTCGCGCACCGGGCCGCCGACGGTGACCGGCCGCTGGTCGCTGCTGCCGGACCGGGCGGGCGTGGGCGCCGAGGTCACCGGGGGCGGCGCCGGGGGCGGCGGGGTCAGCGGCGGGGCTGCCGCCACGATGCGCGCGCACGCGCAGGCGCTGACACTGCTCGAGAGGCACGGGGTGCTGACCAGGGGCGCGGTGGCGGCCGAGCGGGTGCCTGGCGGGTTCGGCGCGGTGTACCCCGTGCTGCGCGCGATGGAGGAGACCGGCCAGTGCCGCCGCGGCTACTTCGTGGAGGGGCTCGGCGCGGCCCAGTTCGCGCTGCCCGGCGCCGTGGACAGGATGCGGGCGCTCCAGGTCACCGGCGGGGTCGTCTCCCCGGGGGAAACAGTCGTCTCCCCGGGGGAAACATACGTGCTCGCCGCGGCCGATCCCGCCCAGCCGTACGGGGCGGCGGTTGGGTGGCCGTCCCGTCCCGGGGAGACAGCCGCTGCCCACCGGCCGGGCCGCAAGGCGGGCGCCGTCGTCGTGCTGTCGGCCGGCGAGCTCGTGCTGTACGTCGAGCGCGGCGGCAAGACGCTGCTGTCCTGGAGCGATGACCCCGCGGTGCTAGAGCCGTGCGCGGCGGCGCTCGCCGCCGCGGTGCGGGAGGGGGCGCTCGGCCGGATGACCGTCGAGAAGGCGGACGGCAGCACCGTCTACGACTCACCGCTGGCGCACGCGCTCGAATCCGCCGGCTTCCGGCCTACCCCGCGCGGCCTGCGGCTGCGCGGCTAGGACGCTGCCCGGCGCCAGCGCCGGCCGCCGGAGCCAGGTCCGGGGCGCCTAGCCCGCCGGAGACGGCAAGCGGCTCATACGAAAGTTACATGCCCGGCCGGGGGCCTCGTCCGCGACCGCGCGCACGCACGGCCCGGCGCGCGGCCAAAAGCGCCAGGTCAACCATGGCCAGGATGCGAAGCGCGCGGCATGCGGGCCTCTTAGCACGGGGGTCACGCAAACACAAGGGACTCGCGCATGACAAATTTGTCATCATAAAAGGATCGTATAGGAACTTGACAGCAAAAGCTGGGGAAAATTATATGGCAACAATACGGGCAACACGCCGTCAATAATGATCATGAAGTCCATGCCATCGTTTTCTTCGGCCTGGAAGGATACAGCGCATGCGTATTCTGGCGTGCCGGAATTTCGTCATCTACCGCCTGTCCGCGCCTTCCGGGATATTTCCGCTCGCAACGGCCGGCTTCTTCCCCGCTCCTGGCCGGCTCTCGCGCAGGTCGTCGCAGCCCAGCACGCCTGTTGCAGCTGAGAAAATTCGATGCGCTAGTGACGCTTCATGGCGATGTCGCCCTTGTCCGCCACCCCCGGCGGCGGGCACATGACCGCCGCCCGGACGAGGTTGAACCGGATGGGATTGCATCACGAATCGCGCCCCGAAATTTTTCGGCGTGCGGCGTTCCGGCGCCCTCACCCTGTTCCAGGGAGGAGGCGGCTAATACCCTATTGGGCGCGCCGGAATTCCGCCGCGACCTGGGGGCTCGGCGGCCGCGAGATCACGGTCCTGGCGCTTATGATCAGCTTTCCGGTCATCGGCCTTGACCAGTTCCTGCGCGCCACGTCAGGAAACTTGTCGGCGCAACCCTACGTGCAGGCCGGGCAATGGCTCACCGACTCGCTCATCGCGCTTCCCTTGTTCGCAATCGGCGTCTGGGCTGGCGACCGGATCGCCGCCTTGGCGGGGCTGGGGGGAGCACGCCGCGCGGACGTGCTCAAGCGAGCGGTGCTCGTGACGCTTCTCGCAGCCCTGGCGCAAGTCCCCGCATGGTTCCTGATCAACAAGTCGGACGACCCGGTGACGGCGCAGCCGCTCATCGCCCCGCAGGCGCACGACAGCGGCGACGTGTACTGGGTGGCTCCGTGGGTGATCATCGCGCTGGTGTGCGTCTGCCTGGCCCCCGCCGCGATCTGGGCCGCCAGCGCCATCGGCCGCGGCATAACGGGCCGCGCCGCCGTCCGCAGTCCCGGAGCCCGGCCGCCGCGGGCCCGGCCTGCGGTCGCGCACGCGGTGCTGCTCGTGCCGCTGCTGGCCGTGGCGGTGCTGCTCGCCTGGGCACTGCACCAGGCAGCCAGCCGGGCATACGCGAGCCAGGTGTACTACACCAGCGCACCGCCCGTCGTCAGCCATGTTCTCGCGGCGGCCCGCCAAGCCCGCCGCCCGGCCGGCTCGCTCGTGACCGCGGCGCCGTTCGCATTCATCTACCAGGCCGCGCATGCCCTGCAGGACGGGCTCGCGGGTCAGGCCGCCGGGCTGCCCGTAGCGGTCATCGCACTGCTGCGGTTCTCCCGCGGAATGGACAGCCGAAACCAGCACCAGCCGACAGACACCTGAGGAGGCGTCGAATGAACAGACGCGGCCGGTTCACACGAAGAGATCTGCTGAAGATCGGGGCACTGACAGGAGCGGGCGCCGCGATCCGCTTCGAGGCTCCCACTTTGTTCCAGAGCGCGAGCGCGTCCGTCGAGGTTCCGCAGACGGCGCTGCCCGGCGCCAGCATCACGCAGTTCGTCACGCCGGTGCCGACCTTCTTCGGCAAGCGGGTGTCGGGCTGCTCGCTGCGGGCGGACATGTACGAGTTCCAGCAGAATGTGCTGCCCGACTCGTTCTACGGATCGCTGTCCGGCACGTTCAGGGACGGCACCTGGCTGTGGGGGTACGCAGTCGGCGAACTCGAGTCTCACCCCTCGCCGCAATGGCCCGGCGCGACCATCGAGGTACGCCGGGGTACCCCCGTCTCGGTCCGGTACGCGAACGACCTGCCCCGCAGGCCGTTCCTGCGTCCGTACCTGACCTACGACCAGACCATCCACTGGGCGAACCCGTTCCAGGAGTTCATGGACTTCAACCCGTACGACGGGCCGATCCCGACCGTGGTCCACCTGCACGGCGGCGAGGACCAGTCGACCTCGGACGGCGTGCCCGAGGCGTGGTTCACCAACAACGGCATGCACGGCCATGGATACGCCACCCACTTCCCCACCTCCCCCAACTCCGCCGTCTACTACTACCCCAACGGCCAGCAGGCCACGACGCTGTGGTTCCACGACCACACGCTGGGCGTCACCAGGATCAACGTGTACTCCGGGCTGGCCGCCTTCTACTTCATCCGGGACCAGTACGACACCGGGCTGCCCGGCAACCCGCTCGGGCTGCCGGCCGGCAAGTACGAGGTCGAGCTCATGGTCCAGGACCGGCAGTTCGACACCAACGGGCAGCTCTACTGGCCGGACAGCAACAACGACCCTTCGCTCGTCGACGGCCCGCCAAGCAACCCCAAGATCCACCCGTTCTGGATCCCCGAGTTCTTCGGCGACGTGATGTGCGTCAACGGCAGGACCTGGCCGTACCTGGAGGTGGAGCCGCGCCGCTACCGTTTGCGGTTCGTCAACGGCTCGAACGCGCGGTTCCTGCGCATGGGCCTGGTGGACGCGGACAGCGGCGCGACCGGTCCGGCCATGTACCAGATCGGGACCGACGGCGGGCTGCTGGACACGCCGGTCGTGAAGCTCGGGCAGCCCGAGCCGGTCAACAACGGGACGCCGACGCCGACGACGCGGATTTTCATCGCCCCGTCCGAGCGCTCCGACATCATCATCGACTTCGCGGGACTGGCGGGCCACACGTTCACCCTGACCAACGACGGGCAGGTGCCGTTCCCCAGCGGCAGCCCGCTGGACCCATCCGACCCAACCCGCAGCGTGATGCAGTTCCGGGTCACGCTGCCGCTCACCAGCAGGGACAGCACGTACAACCCGGCCACCGGGGCGGGGCTGCGCGGCGGGTCCAACCAGGAGCCGAAGATCGTCCGCCTGGCCGACCCGGCCACCGGGGCGGTCGCCGCCGGAGTGAACGTGAGCGCCAGGCGCCAGCTCGTTCTGTTCGAGTACGAGAGCCCCACCGACGCGGGCGGCAACACCGCGGGCACGCCGGTCATCGACCTGGTCAACAACAGCAAGTGGAACGGGCACCGCGACGGCGGCGGCTACCCGGCCATCCCCGGCAGCACGCCAGATCAGTATGGACAGGGCCTGGGCATCACTGAGCTGCCGCGCGTCGGCTCGACAGAAATCTGGGAGTTCCTGAACACGACGGTGGACGCGCACCCGATCCACGTCCACCTGATCGAGTTCCAGCTGCTGAACCGCCAGGCGGTGACCATCGACCCGAACACCGGGCAGGCCGCCTACATGGACGACTGGGCGACCGACTTCCCGGGCGGCACCTTCAACGGCGAGGCGGCGGACGGTTCGTGGAGTCCTGTCACCTACGAGGCGGGAACGATCATCCCGGGCTACGGGCCGCCAGGAGACTACTTCACGCCCAACGCCGACGGCGCGATCGGCGGCAACCGGGCGTTCTCCCCGTACCTGGTCGGACCGGTCATCCCGCCCAACCCCGACGAGGCGGGCTGGAAGGACACGGTCAAGGTTTTCCCCGGTTACGTCAACCGGTACATCATCCGCTGGGCGCCGCAGGCCACCGAGGTCGGCGGGGTGAGCCCGGGACAGAACCAGTACCCGTTCGACCCCACCCAAGGTCCCGGGTACATCGTGCACTGCCACATCCTCGACCACGAGGACAACGAGATGATGCGTCCGTACATCCCGGTTAACTGAGAGGTCAGGCCCGTGCCCGGCATGGACTCAGGACTGAACACGAACGACCCCACGCTGGTAGCCGCGTTCCGGTCCACTTTGCTGCACGAGGGGCTCGTCATCATCGTGATCTTCCTGGCGCTCCTGCTGGGCTACGGGATCATCCGCGGCCGGCGTGCCGCGGCGGCACCAGCATCCCTGCCGCCGCGGCCGCCCGCGCCGCCGGAGCCCGGGGCGCGCCGGGTGCTCCGTATCGGCTTCGGCGTCTTGTGGATCATCGACGGAATCCTGCAGGCACAGCCGCAGATGGCTGGCGGCCTGCCGTCCGTGGTCATCGCCCCTGGCGCCACGACGTCGCCCGGCTGGGTGCGCGACGTGGTGAACGCCGGCGGCACGGTCTGGGCCTTCCACCCGGTGCAGGCCGCCGCGTCGGCGGTGTGGATCCAGATGGGGCTCGGGCTGTGGCTCATCGCCGCCGAATCGGGCTGGCCATCTCGGCTGGCCGGGCTGGGCAGCGCAGCCTGGGGGATGATCGTCTGGATGTTCGGCGAGGCGTTCGGCAGCATCTTCGCACCCGGACTGTCCTGGCTGACCGGCGCGCCTGGCGCGGTCGCGCTCTACGTGACGGCGGGGATCCTCATCGCCTTGCCGGCGCGCGCCTGGGCCGGACCGCGGCTGGGACGGCTGCTGCTCGGTGGCATCGGCCTGTTCTGGATCGGCATGGCGGTGCTGCAGGCCTGGCCGGGCCGCGGCTTCTGGCAGGGCAGCGACGGCACGCTGACGGGGATGGTCCAGGGCATGGCGGGACTCAACCAGCCGCGCTTGCAGGAGGCCGTCGTTTCCTCCTTCGCGTCCTTCACCAGCGACTACGGATTCCTGGTGAACCTGATCGCGGTCATCGCCCTGGGCCTGGCGGGCCTGGCGTTCCTGTCCGGCCGGCCGCGGCTGCTGCGGGTGGCCATGCCAGCCGCGACCGTGCTCTGCCTCGCCGACTGGGTGCTGGTACAGGACCTGGGGATGCCCGGCGGCCTCGGAACGGACCCGAACAGCATGGTGCCGTGGCTGCTGCTGCTCTGGGCGGGGTACGCCGGAATAACCCACGCCGCGGACGCATCCGGACGAGCGCCGGCCTGCGCCCGGCGCCTGCGCTTCTCACTCGCCGCGCTGCGGCCCGCCGCGATCCGCCAGGAGGTGACGAGAGCGACTGCCCGTTCGGTGGTCGCGCTCGGCGGGCTCGGCGCGGTGCTTGTCGGTGTCGTCCCGATGGCCCCGGCGTCCCTGAACCACACCGCGGACCCGATCCTGGCACGTGCCATCTCAGGCGACGCCGTCACGCTGGACCGGCCCGCCCCGGGCTTCCGGCTGGTGAGCCAGTCAGGGGAGCCGGTCAGCCTGGCGTCGCTGCGCGGCAAGACCGTCCTGCTGACTTTCCTCGACCCGCTCTGCACGGCCGACTGCCCTCTCCCCCAGGAACTGACGGGGGCGAGCAGCCTGCTCGGCGATTCCGGCCATAACGTGGAACTGGTGGCGATCGCCGCCAACCCCATCCACTTCGGCACGGCCTACACCCGGTCGCTGGACCAGCAGGAGGGCCTGGCGGGCGTGCCCAACTGGCTGTTCCTCACCGGGACGCTCACCCAGTTGCAGGAGGTGTGGGGCAGCTACGGGATACACGTCGCGCACATGGCGCCGGGTTCGAGCCTGATGAGCGACCTGGTCTTCGTCATCGACAAGGCCGGCTGGATCCGCCAGGAGATCAGGGACGATCCCGGGCCAGGCACCGTCTCCATTCGGTCATCGTTCGCGGTTCTGCTTCGCGACGCGGCCCGGCAGGCGATGAGCCTGCCCGCCGACCCGTGACCATGGCAGACGTGCCGATTCCGCGCCGCCACCGAGACCGGGCCTGGCTGACTCGGCGGCAGGCGCGGGGGAGCCGCCGCGAACGTGGTTAGCGGCGGCGCCCGCTGGTCCTGCCGCGCCGCCGGCGCCTCACCGCGGCGTCACCTCGCGCCACTCGCGGACCTGCCACTGGCCGACCACGCCGTTGAGCACGAACGGGTCGCCGGAGGCGAAC
>DAHVAN010000281.1 GCA_027314595.1 Actinomycetota bacterium
GCCGGGACCGCCGGGGGCGCCCGGGTGAGCGGCGCCGTCAAGGCCGGCCAGCACCTGGCGGGCGACGTCGGGGGCGGGGACCAGTTCGCGGCGCAGCGTCTTGGGCAGCGAGCGGATCAGCTCGGCGACCAGTTCGGCGCGCAGCCCGGGGACGTGCCAGGAGAACTCGTCGGGGCGGGCCTGGTTCAGCGTGTTCAGCGGGACGTCGACGGTGACGCCGTCCGCCTCGGCGCCGGGCTCGAACGCGTACGACAGCGCCAGCCCGAGGCGCTGCCCGTCGCCGGCCGCGCCCGGCCTGGCCGGGGACACCGATGTCCAGACCCCCGGGTAGGCGCCGGAGTCCACGTCCGCCGCCGCCCCGCTGAGCAGGTCGCTGAGGGTCAGCGTCAGCAGGTCCGGGGTGGCGTGCCTGGCCTTCTTCCACCACGCGTCGAAGTGCCGCGCGGACACCACGCCGGCCGGCACGCGCGCGTCGTAGAACCCGAACAGCGCATGGGAGTCCGCCACCAGCCCGCGCCGGCGGGCGCGCTGCTCGATCTCGGCGGCCTCGTCGAGCAGCCGGGCGTTGTCGCGGAAGAAATGGTGCCTGGTCTGCCAGTCGCCCTCCACGAGCGCGCCCCTGATGAACAGCTCACGCGAGGTCACCGGGTCGATCCTGGCGAAGTTCACGACGCGGCCTGAGACGACCGGGATGCCGTAGAGCGTGACCTTTTCCGTGGCGACGACGGCGCCCCGGTCCCTGCTCCACCGCGGCTCGCTGTAGTCCCGCTTGACCAGGTGCCCGGCGACCGCCTCCGCCCACTCGGGCTCGACGGCGGCCACGATCCTGCCCCACAGCCGCGACGTCTCGACCAGTTCGGCGGCGACCACCCAGTCCGGCGGCTTGCGGGCGAGCCCGGATCCGGGGAAGATCGCGAACCGCGTGCCGCGCGCGCCGAGGTACTCGGGCAGCGGGCGGCGGGCACGGTCCTGGGCGCCGGGGCCGCCGGGGCCGCCGGGGCCGCCTGTCCGTCCGGCGGGAAGCGCCGCCTTCATGCCGACGTGCGACAGCAGCCCGCTGAGCAGGCAGGTGTGAACAACCGATCGTTCGGAAGACGACGAATCGGTTTCCAGCCCCAGATCGGCGGTCAGGCTTTGCAGCTGGCCGTGCAGATCCTGCCATTCCCTGACGCGCAGGTAGCCGAGGAACTCGGCGCGGCACATGCGGCGGAACGCCGAGCCGGACAGCTCGCGCTGGCGCTGGGCGAGATAGTCCCACAGCGCGACGAAGGCGAGGAAGTCGGACTCGGGCTGGGTGAACCTGGCGTGCGCGGCGGCGGCGGCCTCCTGGGCGTCGGCCGGGCGCTCCCGCGGGTCATGGATGGACAGCGCGGCGGCGATGATCAGCACCTCGCGCGCGCAGCCCCGGCTGGCGGACTCGATGATCATCCGGGCGACGCGCGGGTCCACGGGCAGCCGCGCCATCTTCCGGCCGAGGTCGGTGAGATGGCCGCCGGCGAAGGCGTTCAGCTCCTCAAGGAGCCGCACACCGTCGGCGATGCTGCGCGGGTCGGGCGGGTCCACGAACGGGAAGGCGCGCACGTCGCCGAGGCGCGCGGCGGCCATCTGCAAGATGACCGAGGCCAGGTTCGTGCGCTGTATCTCCGGCTCGGTGAACTCGGGGCGGGAGTTGAAGTCGTCTTCGGCGTAGAGCCTGACGCAGATGCCGTCGGCGACCCGGCCGCAGCGGCCCTTGCGCTGGTTGGCGCTGGCCTGCGAGACCGGCTCGATCGGCAGCCGCTGCACCTTGGTGCGGTGGCTGTACCTGCTGATGCGCGCGGTGCCCGGGTCGACCACGTACCGGATGCCCGGGACGGTGAGGCTGGTCTCGGCGACGTTGGTGGCCAGCACGACGCGGCGGGTTCGGCTGGAGGACGGGGGCTCGAAGACACGGTGCTGTTCGGCGGCCGGGAGCCGCGAGTACAGCGGCATGACGTCGGTGCCTGGGCGGCCTCTGAGCGCCTCGGCGGCGTCGCGGATCTCGCGCTCGCCGGACAGGAACACCAGGATGTCACCCGGGCCCTCGGCGCTGAGCTCGTCGATCGCGTCGGTGATGGCCTGGATCCAGTCGCGGTCCTGGTCGCGACTGGCGGGGCGCTGGGACCGCCCTGGACGCTCCGGGCGCCCGGGGCCCTCGGGACGCCCGGGGTCGGCGACCGGGCGGTAGCGGACCTCGACCGGGTAGGTGCGGCCGGAGACCTCGACGATCGGCGCGCCGCCGAAGTGCCCGGAGAAGCGCTCCGGGTCGATCGTGGCGGAGGTGATGATCACCTTGAGGTCGGGGCGGCGGGGCAGCAGCTGCTTGACGTAACCGAGGATGAAATCGATGTTCAGGCTGCGCTCGTGCGCCTCGTCGATGATGAGGGTGTCATAGCGGAGCAGGTCGCGGTCGGTGGCTATCTCGTTGAGCAAGATGCCGTCGGTCATCAGCTTGACCAGCGTCGCCTCGCTCGCCCTGGCGGTGAACCTGACCTGGTAGCCGACGACCTCGCCGAGTCCGGTCCCGAGCTCTTCGGCGATCCGCTCGGCGACGGCGCGGGCGGCGATCCTCCTCGGCTGCGTGTGCCCGATCTGGCCGGTTACGCCGCGGCCGAGTTCGAGGCAGATCTTGGGAATCTGCGTGGTCTTGCCGGATCCGGTCTCGCCGGCCACGATCACGACCTGGTGCTCTTGGATCGCTGCCTTGATGTCGTCCTTGCGCTGGCTGACCGGAAGCTCTCCGGGATAGGTGATCTCCGGCACCGACGCGCGGCGGGCCGCGGCCTTGCGCGCGGCCTTGGCGAAGTCGCGGGCGAGGTCTTCGGCGGCCTTGCCGCTGGCGGCCTCGCCGGGCAGGCCGCGCGAGGCGTCGATGCGGCGGCCGAGGCGGCGCTGGTCGGACAGCGTCAGCTCGGGCAGCATGCGCCGTAGATCGGCGAGCAGTGGCAGCGTGGAAGGTTGGTTCACCGGCGGGAAAGAGTAGACGAAAGGCCCGGAATAAGCGAACGCATTTGTGCCCGGCAGACTTCCCGCCCCGGCTCCCGCCCGGCTCCCGCCCGGCTCCCGCCCGGCTCCCGCCCCGGCGGCGCTCCCGCCCCGGCTCCCGCCCCGGCGGCGCTCCCGCCCGCTGGCTGGCGGGACGAGCCCTGCGCCGGGCGCTTCCCGTTGTCAGTCGTCGTGCCCGGGCATCTCCGGCGTGAGACTGACGAGCTCACATCGCCTCGACGGTGCGGAGCGGACCGAGCGCCACTCGGCGCGGCAGCCGGATGCCGAGCGCCAGCGTGAGCATCCTCAGGACCGCGATCCTCGTGTCGCCGCCGAAAGCGTCGTCGTCCTCGGGCGGCGGGTCCACGTTGAGCCCCGCCTGCCGCATCTGCGGCACGAACCGGTCGGGATCGCTGCCCTCACGGTAATGCGAGAGCAAGGGCTCGAACGACGTCACCTCGTCCCCGTCGGCGAAATAGTAGAAGTGATCGAAGTTCGGGCCCGTCTCGAACAGCGCCAGCTCTGTTCCGGCGGACAGCATGCGTGAGATCCGCCCCGACTCCTCGGCGTCGAGTGAGCTGTTGTCGATGGCGAAAGCCCACTCGCCCACGCGGCCGACCTGGACCCACGACGTCAGCGTCTCCAGCGCCTGGTCCGCCGGCAGTGGCTCGGCGGCGGCCGGATCGGCGCCGAACGCCTCGATGACCCGCTCTGGCGTGACCCCCCGCGCGAACAGCAGGCGAACCCCGTCGGGGTACTCCTCTGGCATCCAGTCCCACTCGGATGCCGCGGTCTCGGTCATCGTCGCACCTCCGCGCACAGCATGCCACCAACCGGGGTGCCCGCGGCTCGCGAACCGGCCGCGAGCACCCCGGCACGCTTACGAGACCGCCAGCCAGAACGGATCGCTGCCGAGCAGTCGCTGGGCCTTGATGAACGCCTTGTACGCGTCGCGGCCCACCGCGGTGTTCAGGGTGAGCGGGATGTGGCCCCGCACGCATTTCGCGTTGTAGTCGGGCTTGCCCATGGGCTTGACGTCGGTCCAGATCTTCGCCGCGGTGCCGCCCTTGTCGTTGGTCTTGACCGCTTCGAGCTGGACGCAGGCCGCGCCGCTGGCGACCGATCCGCCACCGCTCTGGTTCGTCGCGGCGAACGGATACTCGTCGCAGCTGTCCGCCACCTTGACCTTACCGTTGTCGGCTGTCCAGGGCCCGAAGGGTTTCCAGGCCCGCTGGCAGATGACCGCCCGGTTCTTGTTGGCCGCCGCCGTGCCGGCTAGGCGGGTCAGCGGCTTACCTCTGCCCCGCAGGCCCCAGTGAGCAGACATGTACCGCTGCGCCCACGCGATCAGCGCCGCGGCGGCACCGTACCGGGCGCGGGACACGATGAACGTGGGGGTGAACTCGGGGAAGACGCAGCCCGGTCCCGCGATACCCGCCAGGTTGTCGTCACACCGGTACTTGAGCGGCGAGTTCCAGTGCACGGTCGTGAGCGGGATGTACGGCGGAGCGTCGTAGTCGAGCACGTAGCGGGTGTTCGTGATGTGGTCATGACCCTTGCCGATGTCGTCGGTGTAGTCGACGGTGCCGATGAGGCCGACCTTGATCACGCCGGTGAGGTGAGCTGAGGCGTGGCACGGGCTGCCGCAGGACGCGACCAGCCTCACGTCGACCGGCGCGGTCTCCCCAGCCGGAACCGCCTCCACCACGGTGTCGTGCTCGGTCCAGCTCCTGCCGTTGGCGTTCAGCGACATGTAAGGATGAGGTAGACGGCGCCGTCGCGGTCCTGGACGTTCGCGGCGGAGACGGCGATCGCGATGACCAGGCCGAGGGTGTCCACGAGGATGTGGCGCTTGATGCCGTTGACCTTCTTGAACGGGTCGAATCCGCTGGCGGCGGCGGGGACGGTGCCGTCGGCGCACTCGGGGACGGACTGGGAGTCGATGGCGGCGGCGGACGGCTCGGGGTCGCGGCCCCCGGCCTCGCGGGCCTGCGGGCGGAGGATGTCGATGACGTCGGCCCAGACGCCGTCCTCGGTCCAGCGGGTGAACATGGCGTGGACAGTTGAGAACGGAGGGTAGTCCCTGGGGAGGGCGCGCCACTTGCAGCCGTTGTCGTCGATGTAGAACATGGCGTCGATCATCGTCCGCCTGCTGTGCTTTTCCGGCCGGCCGCCGAGCGGGGTGCCGCACAGCATGACGGGAAGCGCCGGCTCCAGCGCGGCCCATTCCTCGTCGGTCATGTCCGTCGGGTAGCACGGGGTGCGCTCGCGGCAGCCGCACCGGCAGGTGCACTCCCGGGCCGCGGTCGCGGCGGCGGCCGGGACGGGGTTAGATGTCATGAGGGTCTCCGGTGATCGGGGTGTCAGCTACCGCTGATCTACCGGGGACCCGCCTCTTCCGCTAATTGACATATTTCGATATTTAGTTCACCTGCGCGGACGCGACCAGGATGCTGTAGCGGCTCCCGCCGGAAAAGTCGCGCCGCGCGGGGCGCGGCCGGTCACGCGGGAACGTGCTCGCGAAATCGGGCGTCTTGAGCTGCTCGGCGAAGTAGCGGAGCCCAGTTTCGTAGCCGCCGTCGGCGTAACGCCCGCGATCGGCCGCCGCGTACTCAGCTCTCCGTGGATGTGGAAGGCGACGGGCTCGTTGTACGCGGCCGCCGTTGCCCGGCTCAGCCGGTCGGCGATCCAGATGCTTTCCTGAGCGAAGGACGGCGAGAACATCATCAGTGCGCGTTCCCCTCGTTAAGCGTCGACACGAGCTTGCTGAGATCGGGGCTGAGCAGTATGTCGGCCGGCTCGACGTCGAGCGCGAGGCGCTCGGCGATCCGGTGCGCGGCGCGGACCGCGGTCAGCGAGTTGCCGCCGCGGTCGAGGAAGCTGAGCCCATCGGGTATGTCAGGCCGGCCGAGTAGGGCGCCGAGGATGCCGACGACGGTCTGGCCCGACTCGGCGCCGTTGTCGGCACCTTCCTCTGCACCGGCCTGCGCCGCGCTGGCGAGCGCGGCGATCGCCGCCCGGTCGGCCTTGCCGGCGTCCGTCAGCGGGACGGCGTCCAGCGTGATCCACTGGGCGGGCAGCATGTAGCCCGGCAGCCGCTGCGCCAGGTAGGCGGACAGCTTACCGGCGAGGTCGGCCGAGCCCTCCGCGGCGGCCGTCGGCTGGACCGCCGCGACGAGACGGGCGGCGGCGTCCTGTCCCACCTTGCAGACGAACGCCGCGTCCAGCAGGCCGCTGGCCATCGCGGTCCGCTCGATCTCTTCCAGCTCGATGCGGAAACCGCGCAGCTTGACCTGCGAGTCCTTCCGGCCGATAAGCTCCAGCGCGCCGGACGGCAGGCGGCGGACCAGGTCGCCGGTGAGGTACACCCGGTGGCCGACGCCGGGCGGTACCACGAAGCTGGCACTGGTCAGGTCGTCCCGGCCTAGGTAGCCGAGGCCCAGCCCAGCGCCGCCGACACACAGCTCGCCGACCTCACCGGGCGCTACCGCGCGCAGCTCGTCGTCGAGCACGTGCGCGCGGACATAGGACAGCGGCTGCCCGATGGGCACCCGGCCGGCTGACGGAAGGCCGTCGGCGGTGCACTCATAGCACGTGGAGATGCAGGTGGCCTCGGATGGCCCGTAGGCGTTGATGAGCTGGCGGGGCGGCCCGGCCCGCAGCACCTTGGCGGCGGCCGCCCGGTCGAGCTGCTCGCCGCCGACCAGCACGGTGGTCAGCTCCGCGAGTGCGCCCGGGTGCTCGCGGGCGACCGTGTGGAACACCGACGTGGTCAGCAGCATGGCGCTGATCCGCTCGGCCTGCAGCAGGTCAAGCCACTTGCGCATGCCGAGCCGCAGGAAGTCGGGGAACGGGACGATCGTGGCGCCGGCCGCCAGCGCGGTCCAGATCTCCCAGGTGAGCGCGTCGAAGGCGGGGTTGGAGACGCTGGCCAGGCGGTCGCCGGGGCCGAGCCCCCAGTTGCCGCGGGCCTGCGCCAGTTGCGCGACGGCGCCGTGCGACAGCACGACTCCCTTGGGACGGCCCGTCGAGCCGGACGTGTAGGTAACGTACATCGGCTGCCCCGCCGTGGCACTGATCTTGCTCATCGGCTTGTCCGCCGCGAGCTCAGCGGTTCCCGCGTCAGCCGGGCGGCACGGGCTGACGCTCCGGGCCGTCCCGTACCTGGGCCGTCGGCCCTGGTCGGTCAGCACGGCCCGGACGCCGGCCTCCGCGATGATGTCGGCGACCCGGCCGTCGGGCGCGCCCGCGTCGAGCGCGAGGTAGGCCGAACCCGCGCGGACGATGCCAAGCAGCGCCGTCACCATCGCGGCGGAGCGCGGCAGGTCGACCGCGATCGCCTGCCAGCCGGCCGATCCGGCCGCCAGCAGGCGGTCCGCGAGCAATCCGGACTCCCGCCACAGGCCGGCGTACGTGAGCTGGCGCCCGCCGAACGGCTCGCTGACCGCTACCGCGCCCGGCTGCCGCTGGGCATGACCCTCGATGACTCCGACCACACTGTTGCGGGTCAAGTCATCAGTCATCATTTCCTCCCACCGTTCGGTACGTTCTGCAACGGCTACGAGCATGGCAGGACACGCGTTTGTAACGCGTTTGCGCAGCGTTTGTACCAGACCTCATCCGTCCCAAGGCTCGCGATGAGCGCCGGAAGATGACCGCTGATGATCTCGTCCATCGCATCCGGTGCCGTGAACAGCTTGGCGCTCTCCCACGCCGAGCCGGCGGCCAGCGGCAACTGGCCGTGCCCGGCACCTGAGACGGGGACCAGGCGCTCGGGCATCCCGGTCGGGGCCGGAGCGCCGCGCCGGGTGAGCGGGAGGGCGACGTCGTGCGCGTGACCGCCGATCCAGCCGTAGTCTCCCGGCTCGCGTGCCCGCGTCATGATCGCGGGCTTGTCGTCCTCCACGTGCTCGCGCAGGCACAGCGCGTGCAGCGGCTCGTCCAGGTCCAGGCGCACCTGGCCGGTTTCCCGGCAGACCAGGTGCAGCCCGCGAAGCGTCGCGGTGACCGCGAGGTCGTCCGGCCCGAGCGGCTGCTCGCCGCGGCCCGGGTGCTCGCCGAGCGAGAGCAGGCGGGGCAGATAGGCCGGAATGCGACCGACGTTCTGGCCCCGGATGAACAGCGGCGGCACCGACAGCTGGACGGGCAGCGCATCCTCGTGGATAGCGGGCGCGCTGCGGTAGACCTGCTCCAGGCCCGATCCAGCGGCCAGCGTTGAGAAGCGGCTGGTGAGGGTGCCTGCGGAGCGGGCCGGGGAGATGTGCAGGGTGTACCGGCCCGCGTCCAGGCCGGCCGTGCTCGCGGCCTGCACCCGGGCGGCGATCTCCACGTGCGCGGGGACGAGCCGGGGGTCGAACAGGCTGCCGGTCATCGCGTCGATCAGCTCGTCGGTGAGCGTGACCTCGCTCTCGCCGGTGATCATCTGGGCCAGGTGCGCGTGCCTGCCTGCGTCCCGCTCGGGCGGCAGCGGCAGGATGCTGGCCGGGTAACCGGCCGGGTAGCCCAGGCCGATCCCGGGGTCGATCACGTCCAGCAGCGGCACGAGGGTCCCGGTCCCGAAGCGGTCGGTGAACCGCCGGTGGTAGTCCCCCCAGACCGGGGAGCCTCCCGGGCTGGGGCTGAGCCGGATCAGCGCGCTCGCCGCCGCAGCCATCTCGCGCCTGACCGGCTCCGGCAGCGTCACCTCGGCATCCAGCCGCAGGTCCAGGCACAGCGGCGTGCGGCCCTCCGCGGAAACCTCCGTGACTGCCGCGCTCAGGCGCTCGCGCATCGCCGCCTGGCGTTCCGGCTCGGCGGCGTTGTGAGCGGCCAGGGCGCGGTGCAGCGCCTCAAGTTGCTCCAGCAGGCCCGCCGTCTCAGGGATCTCATGCGCCCCGGCGGCGCGCAGTTCCCGGGTGACGTGCCCCAGGGAGTCCGTCGTCGTCATCGGGGGCCGGAGGCTCGTGATGAGGAAGCCGAGCCTTACCAGTTCCGCCAGCATCCGGGCGCCCTTGTCCCCGGAGCCCGGGAACGCCGAGGACAGCCGGTCAGCCAGCACGCTGACCTGGACGGGGGCCTGGCTGGCGTCCCGGACGGCCCGCACGGCCGGCGAGTCGCGGATCGTCTGCCGGTCCGGCCCGGCGGGCACCTCCCACTTCCCGGCGTGCAGCACCGCGAGCGACGAGAACACGGCGGTCAGGCGGCCGGCCAGCGGCGCGCATGCCTCGCAGCGCTCGATGACCGACAGCAGCCACGCCGCGTCGCACCGGGCCGCCGCCCGGTGCGCGTCCCCGAAGCGCGCTAGCGCGGAGTGGCCGAACCTCGCCCCTGCAACGCCGGCGAACAGCCCGAACGGAGTCGGGCGCCCCGCCGCCCGGAGCTGGTACCGGGCCAGGGCGACTGCGGCCGACAGTACCTGCCGCGCCGGGACGCGCCGGCCGGCCGCGATGCGGTCCGCCCGCAGTGCCAGCGACGGGCTCGCGCACGCCACCGCCTCGCGCAGCGCCGGGTCCTGCCACGCCTTCACCAGCCACATCCGAAGCTCCTCGCTGTCGGCCGGGTCGGGCCACGGCGCACAGGCCGAGTCCAGCGGCCGGGCGGTGGCGCGCAGCAGAAGGACATCACTGGCCTGATAGACCGCGTGATCGCGGGCCTGAGCCACCTCTACCTCCTCGTGGGTTACCGGGCGAGGCGGGGGCCGGGGCGCAGTGCTCCCGGCCCCCGCCTCGCATCAGGGCGCTACGAAGCGCTGGTGCAGGACGAGGCACAGGTGGGCGTGCACCCGTCGCTGGTGTCGCACCTGCGCGGCGCGTTGGCGGCGGCAGTGTCGATGACCAGCACCGCGCCGAGGTCGAACGGGTCGTCGTGGGTTCCGGTCGGGTTAGCCGTGTGCATGACGTGATTCCTTCCATCGGGATACCTGGCGGTGAACTGCGGCACACTCGCGCAAGGCGGCGAGCGGCTGGTCCTGCTGCTCTGGTGATGGCTGCCATCACGCCTCCTGACTGGAGGTGTCATGACGTCCTGGCCTTGTCTTTGAGCTCGTCCGCGATTCGAGCCCTGTCGGCCTGCTCAATGACGAGCGCGTCCCGGAACTCGCGCAGCAGCTCCGGCAGGAGCGGGTCGTTCATGAGCGTGGTGAACCGCGTCACCAGGACAAGGACGGCACCTGACAGCGTGCCGAGTTCGCTGCTGGTGAGATCGTCCAGCTTGACGACCTTGACCGGACCGGAGCGCTGGGGCAACGGCGGCAGTTCCATGCCCAGGGACTCGGCGACGTCATCGCGGAACTTCCCGAGCAGCATCGGCAGCATCCGCCCAGGCAGGTAGCTGCGGAACCTCTCGCTGATCAGCGTGTCCGCCGCGTCGTGGGCCTCTCGCAGCTCTTCTGGTCTTACCTCGGTGGGGGCGCGCATGGTCCTGGCCTCTCGCTTGCGGCGCGGCTGGCTAGCCGCCCCACCCGGCAATCCGCAACCGGGCGGGAGCGTAGTTCGAGGCTGCCCGACCGGCGCCCGGGCAGGGAAGGAACTTGCGGGAACTTGCCGACGAGTTAGAGAGCGTCGATGGCCTGCGTGATTCGCGCCCGTGCCTCATCGCCGTAGACGGCGAGCCCGGACAGGGGATCACTCCGAGTGACAGCGCGGGGAGGGGCGTCGCTTCCAGGAGGTAGCTGAGTTGCCCGGCCATGACCTCCGCGTCGCCGATGACCTGCCGCAGCACGGCCTCTTCGAGGATGGCGATGTAGCGGTGGCTGCCCGACTGCACGAGGCGCTTGCGCTGCATCCGGACGGCCACGGCATCGGCCACGTCATCAGGTGTTCCGTGAAAGCCCCTGATGGCCGACAGCAGGGCCGTGGCGTACTCCGGTGTCTGGAGGAACCCGGGGACAACGGTCCCGACATAGGCCTTGAGCACCTTGGTCCGCTCGTGCAGCGGAAGCCGGTTCTCCTGGTCCCGCCGCATGCCCGCAGGCTGGAGACGGCGCCACTCGACATACATCGAGTCCGCCGACCGGGACGCCGCGATCAGGTCCGGGACAGCCCGCTCCGCCCCGCAGACCCGGCACCAGGTCCGGATGTCGTCCTCGCTCGGCGCCTTCTTCGCCGACTCGATCCGGCTCGTCTTGGCCTCATGCCAGCCAGCAGCAGCCGACAGGGCACGGGCCGTGAGGTGAGCGTCAAGGCGGATGTCGCGCAGCCGCTCGGCTAGCTGCTCGCGGGCACGCTGAACGCTAGAGGAAGGCGAAATAGGCATGGCAGAGCGTCAGGCGGGCCGGTACTCGCCATGAGGAACCGCCCGCCGCCAGACGCCCTCGAAGGCCCCGGCGCACGACCGGACCACCCTGGGATCATCGCACAGGTCATGCCGCAGGAACGTCCCGTCCCCGGCGAACAATCCGAAGCGCACCAGCCGGTCATCGAACAGCCAGAAGTCGGCCAGCGGCACGAGCAGGCCCGGCGCGGCATGCCTGGGCAGCCACCGGACCTGCTCGCCCGCAGCGACATTGAATGCCGTTGACTCGTACTCGAAGCGGATGTATGCGGCCAGCGGCTCGCTGACGATCCTCGCCCTGCGGAACTCAACCCCGCGGGCCGTGTGCTCGCGAACCAGGTCATACCAGGCGGTGCCGGCCGGGGCAGGGGCGGGCTTTCCCGCCATCCAGCCGAGGAAGGCCGGGTCATCGGGTGTGTAGGCGTCCCTGGTCTCCAGGTGGGCCGCTATGCGCGTCGTCGCCCCGATCAGCTCACTGAACGGCGGAACCGTCCCCACTAAGCGCCTCCAGGATGATCGCCCGCATCCGGGCCGGGAGCCGGACAAGGCTCTCAGTCTCCCCCAGCGGGCTGTGCGTGCCCGACTCGGCCAGCACCACACGATCGGTGACTGCCTCACCCTGGAAGAGCAGGTCTCCCGTCACCGCGTTCCCCGGACGCTCTCGAGTGGCCAGACGGGCGGAGATTAGTAGGGCAGTACTGGCGGAGAGCACTTATTCGGATCGTGCGGTATTCCCTGGTGCGGGGGCGCTTACCCCGTCGGCGATGTAGGTGATCCAGTTGCGGCGGACACGGTCACCGTGAGCTCCCGCCCGCACTGAGTTCCTCCACCATGGTGGAGCACCAAGCGCCCTGCATACACAGCAGCACCCGGCCTTATCCGAGCGCCCGGCTTGACCCCCGCAACTGTACATGCTAACTTTCATTGGCATATGCAAGGTATGATTTGAGGAAGCTGGAGACATGACCGGAGACGCCCTGCTGCGCGTGCTGGCAACACTCGCCAACCCGCACCGGATGCGGATTGTGGCCGCACTGGCGGATGAACGCAACTACGTCAGCCGGCTGGCCCGTGACCTGGGCATCAGCCGGGCCCTGCTGCAAGTCCACCTGCGCAAGCTCGAAACGGCCGGACTGGTGTCGGCCTCCGTCGAGGTCTCGGCCGACGGCAGGGCGATGAAGTTCTACGAGGTGGCACCCTTCGCGCTGCACCTGACCCCCGAGACGATCATGGTGGCGGCGCTGACACTGAGCCCGGATAACCCAGAAGCCACGAGTCAAGACCTAGAGGCGGAGCTGCGATGAAGCCCAGGACGGCGAAGGAAACGGCGATGATCTGCGTGGCCGCGGTGCTCGTGGTCACGGTGCTGACCATCCCCTTCGAAATAGTTGGGAACGGCCAGCCCGCGAACACCAGGGGACTCCTGTGGCTAGCCGGCGCCGCGGTGGCTGCGCTCGGGATGGTCCTAGGCTACCGGTACCTCACCACCAGGAAGCGGGCGCAGATCGAGCTGACCGGTGGCGAGCAGTACCGAAAGCTGGCCGAGGAATACCGGCGGCTGGCGGACATGGCCATCACCGCCCAGGAGCACACCGACCTCAAGCTCGGTGACGTGAGCGCCCAGCTCGACTACCTGCGCGAGCAGAACGAGTCTCTGCAGAAGATCCTCAAGGACGTCGAGTAGGCCCCAGCGGCAGCGCATCTCCCCGCCGCCTTCCCCGCAGGCCGATCCCGAAAGCCGCACGGAAGGACCACATCCCATGCAGGCCACCCGCACGCCCCCCGGCCCGGCGCCGGCCGCTAACCCCCGGCATCAAAGCACGCAGCCGCCGCCAGTACCCAGCCCAGCCGGATCCGGCACCCAGATCCCCGCCATGCGGTCCGAGGAGGAGTTCTTGTCCCAGTTCGGGGACGCGATCGACGACCGGATCGCTGAGATCCTGGAGGAGCTGCTCGAAGAACGGAACGCCGGCCGCCCGCACCAGCTGCCCCGGGTACTCGGCACGGCCGGCCTCATCCTGGCCCTGATCACGAGCGTCTTCCTGCGGCACAACGCGTCCGCCGCATGGACAATCTGGCCCGTGGCCGCCGCCATCTGCCTCGTAATCGCCTGGACCGGCAGCACTAGAAGATCGTGACTTTCCGCCGGTGATGAGATGCACGCCAGGCCAGCCGGCCCCGCCTGCCGCAGCCAGAGCGGATCCTTGCCCGAGGCCGGGTCCGGTGCCTGCATGCCGCAGGGGATCCGGCAGCCGAGGACTGGGCAGGCGCCAAGGCGCTCCCGGTACTGGCCAGGGCACGCATGCACTCACTGCCTGGTCCCCTCACTCCACGAGCTGCGCGCCGGACACGGAGCGCGTCGTACTGGCGGGGAGCACTTATTCGGTTCGCGCGGTCTTCCCTGGCGCGGGGGTGCTTGCCCTTGCCCGTTCGGCGAGGTAGGCGGTCCAGTCGCGGCGGGTGCGGCTGGCCCAGTTGACGGCGGTCTGGATGTGGACGCCGAGCAGGCTGGCCAGTACCGCGGGGGGCAGGTCGGATGCCAGGTATCGACGTCGGCCTGGGTGGCGGCGCCCAGGGTGGTGCCGCGGTCGTCGAGCCAGGCCAGGAATGCCAGGGCGACCAGGATGCGGCCGCGGGCCCACCCGGCGGCGGACATGGTGAAGGCGCCGCGGCCGCGGGGGCGGCGCCGGGCGCGGCGCAGCACGTGCCAGGTCGCGTAGGGGCGCACGAGAGCGGCGTGCTGCGCGGGGCGGCCGCCAGCGCGACCCGGCTGCTAGACAGCCTGACCGACCACAACCTGGTCATCCAGCATGCTCTGGACCGCTACTGCCTGCACGACCTGATCCGGCTGCACGCCCGCGCCATGGCGGGCTGCGATCCCGCCCCGGATCGTGACGCCGCACTGGACCGGCTGCTGGACTACTACCAGCACACCGCAAGCCGCGCGAACGCGCTCGTCACCCCCTTCCCCCATCCGGTATCTGCCGGTCCTGCGCCCGCGTATGCACCCGTCCTTCCGGACCCGGACGCGGCCTGGGCGTGGCTGCGCGCCGAACGTCCCAACCTGCTCGCTGCTGTCGCGCACGCCAGCGACCACGCGCAGCCCCGGCTCGCCATCGCCCTGACCGCCGATCTAGCCCCCATGCTGCACGCCGACGGACCCGGAAGCCAGGAAATCGCCTTGCAGACCGCCGCCGCCATGACGGCAGAGTCCCTCGGTGACCAGCGCAGCCTTGCCTGCGCCCTGACCGAGTTGGCACACGCCCGCCGCACTTATGACGAGTTTCATGAATTCGAGCAGGCCCTGGAGATTTACCGGAGCCTCGGTGACCCGTCCGGCGAGGCCTACGCCCTGGTCCGGCTAGCAGATGCACGGCGGCTGGCCGGCGATTTCCCAGGAGCGGCTGATGACCTGGAACATGCCCTGCGGCTCTACCAGGACCTGGGTGAGCGGCGCGGCCAAGCACACGCGCTGGCCCGGCTGGGTGACGCGCGGCGGCAGACCGGGGATTACCCAGGTGCGCTCGGCGACCTGGAACATGCCCCGGTGACCTTCAGGATGCGGCCAGCAAGCTCGAAGCCGCGCTTGACATCTTCCGCCAGCTCAGTGCACGCGCGAACGTAACTGCCACCTGCGCGCCGGCGAGGTCCGATCGGGCATCGTGCATCTGGAGGAAGCCCTGAAGGGCTTTCCGGGTGTGGGCATGGAGACAGACGCCGACCGTGTCCGCGCGGCTCTCAGCCAGTTCCGGGCGGGCGGCGGCGGGTTAGCTGGGATGACTACGTCGGGAGGAACGGCGTTGCCGCCAGCAGGGGATCGGTTGTCAGGACGCCGTCGGCTGGGACGCCGTCGGCTGGGACGCTGCCGCCGGCGAGCGCGGCTCCGTCGGGCGGGGCGACGTCTTCGGCCGGAGGCCTGACCGCGCTGAGGCCCCGGCTGGTGCTGATCATCTGCACCTGGTCGCGGCCGGACGCCTTGGCCCGGTACAGCGCCGCGTCCGCGGCGGCGAGCAGTTCGGTCAGCTCGCGGCGCGAGCCGGCGTCGAGCGCCGCCACACCGATGGAGACCGTCACGGGGACCCGCTCGGACCCGTCGACGCCGCCCGAGTAGATGGGCAGCTCCGAGATGTGCGCGCGGACGCGCTCGGCGATCCGGAAGGCGTCCACGGCACGGGTCTGCGGGAGCAGCATCACGAACTCCTCGCCGCCGAACCGGCCGGCGAGGTCGTAGTCGCGAAGTATCTGGGTCATCGTGCCGGCGATCTGCCTGAGCACCTCGTCCCCGAGCAGGTGGCCGTAGGTGTCGTTGATCTGCTTGAAGCGGTCCAGGTCCAGCAGGGCGACGGCGAGCGGCGATCCGGTGCGGACGGCACGGGCGACTTCGGCTGTCGCGTCGCGCTCCCAGGTCGCGGCGTTGAGCAAGCCGGTCTTGGCGTCGGCGCGCGCCTCGCTCAGCAACTGGGCGTGCCGGAACGACCGCTGCAGCAGGGTGACGAGCGGCAGCGCGATGATCAGCACCAGGTTGCTCACCATCATGCCCAGCGACACCAGGAGCGCCGCGCACAGCTCGGTCACGTCGTTGTGCAGCGACTCCCTGCCGAACAGCGCCTTCCTGATCCGGGTGGACGGATCCGCCGTCTTGACCGCGGTCATCACCAGGACCTGGTTCACAACCCACTGCGCGAGAGCGGCCGCCCCGGCCGCAAGCAGCCACAGGTCCGCGTGTCTCCACATGTAGGCGCGCGGATGGTATCCCACGGGGAGGACACCGTGGTACACCAGGGCCGCGGCGCCGTAGGCGATGCCGATCGCCGACGCGGTGAACACCCGGCGGTACACCGGTGCCCGCCTGACCCGCCACTGCGTCAGCGCGGTCCTGATCGCCGGGATGATCAGCGCGTACAGCACCGGCAGCAGGATCACCATGGGCAGTTCCCAGACGGCGTACACGTCCTTGGCCACGCCGGAGGGCTCACTGGACCGTCTGGTCAGTTCCACCGTGGCGGCACCGCACGCGAGCAGGGCCGCGAACAGCAGGACGTCCTCGGTGCCGAACCTGAACGTCGCGGCGCGCAGCGCGATCCACGCGAGGTAGGCACCGATCACCACGAGGACGAACGCGCGCAGTGGCCTGGGAAGAGACCAAATCGGCCAGTCACGGACGCGCAGCAACCGGTGGCGAGACACGGCGCTTCGCGCCTGATCCATCTGACCTCCCTGACTTCAGCGATGCTTGCCGCAGCCGATCTTGGCGAGCGCGACGGGTAGCGCACCGTGCAGCGCTAACCCCACATTGTCACAGATTTCAGGTGCACAGTGTCAAAACCCGACTACCGGCAGATAGGACAAAAGCACCGGCGCAGGGCCTCACCGGGCCCGTGGAGCATCCGGAACCCCGACGCTACAAGCGTTTGCAGTCCTCGAGGACGGCACCCTCCGTCAGTCAATCGTAACCAAATGGTTACCTCCCAGTGTTTCCTGGCGCATAGACCGGGGATGGTCCGATATTCAAGTACTGCTGAGGGAATTGCGTAGTTCGCGGCCACGGGTACGGTGACCGCACAGCACTCCACGGTCGGCTGGAGGAAAGGGGTCGGACCACCGCGAGCCGGCATACGCGCGGCACGCACGCCACGGCTTGGAAGGAGGCGTCAGCATGTCAACCACTAACTGGACCTAGACCGGCCGATCATGGCAACGGCACCCCGGGAACGAGAGGAGCCACGCGATGCGCACCACTAACTGGACCTAAACGACCGGCGACGGCGACTGCGACGGGCAAGGCGGGAACGAGAGGAGCCACGCGATGCGCACCACTAACTGGACCTGACAGCACCGGTCGCGACGGCCGCGGGACGCGGCCGGACCTGACGGCTTGAGGGAATAAGCCGCCGGGCGCGGCGGACTTCCGCGACCGGTCCCAACCCACCGCGACACACGCGGCGCACACGGTGCCGATGGTGCCGGCTACCGCGACGACCGTCGTCGGCGCCCAGTGCTGGGCGGCGGCGCCGGCCAGCACCATGGCAGTGCCCTGGCCTAGGCTCATGCCGCCCTGCGCCAGCCCGAACGCCCGGCCGCGCCGCGCCCCGGGCACCGCGCTGACGAACGCCGCGTTGGCCGCGATCTGGTAGGCGCCGAAGGCCCCTGACACGGTCAGGATCACGAGCATCGCGGGCAGTGACGGCCGCACGGCGAACAGGATCAGCGCGGCGCACGTGGCGACCGCGAGCGGGCCCATCAGGCGCAGTCGTACCGACAGCCGGACGAACCGGCCGAAGGCGAGCATGCCGGCCGCTTCGCCGAACGCCTGGGCCGCCAGAATCGCGCCCACCTCGGCCGCGCTGCCGCCCAGGCCCTTCGCCAGCGGGGCCGCGACCCCCTCGGGCGCGTTGTAGAACGCCGCCAGCCAGCCGAACAGCATCGGCAGCAGCATCGCCGGGGTCAAGAACACCATCCGGACCGCGCCCGCGAAGCCTGACCCCCCGGCCGCGTCGTCATCCGCCGGCCCGCCATCGGCGGCGCGCGGGCGCGCCGCCGGGACCGGCCGTCGCCGTACGAAAAAGCGCACGATGGCGGCCGACACCGCGAACGTGGCCGCGTCGATCACCAGCGACGTCCCGGTGCCGACCAGTGCCACCACCGCGCCGCCCGCCGCGAACCCGAGCACCTGGGCGAACTGGTTGGTGGTCAGCGTGACGGCCGTGCCTGTGACGTACTTCTCCCCCGCGAGCAGGTCCGGGTAGACGGCGGCGCGCGCCGCGGTGAACGGCGCGCCGACCAGCGTCACCACCCCGAGCAGCACGACGAGCAGTGCCAGCGGCGCCTGGGGCAGCGCCATGACAAGCACCAGCGCGCAGCGGAGCAGGTCACAGGCGATCATTACCCGGCGCCGCTCGAACCGGTCCGCGAGTCCGGCGAGAGTGATGCCGCCGACAAAGAGCGGCGCCACGCTCAGCACGAAGGTCACGGCCGCGAGCAGCGCCGACGCCGTCCGGGCGTAGACCAGGACGGTCAGCGCGACCCGGGCAAGCTGATCGCCTGCCACCGAGGCAAGCTGCGCCGACCAGAGCGCGCGGAACTCGGGGATGGCGAACACCTCGCGGTATGTCGCATGCGCGGCCTGTTCCGGCAGTTGGTCCGGGACCGCTTCAGCAGCTATGTCACCCTCCGCGCCCGCCAGATGATGATCTTCGATGTCACATGATGACCGTCGAGCGTGCACAGCGCAACACCGGAGAACTGGTTCACCGACGTCGCTGGCTCCTCGTCCGGCCTGACCGGTGCAGATTACCTGGAACCCGGAGGAGACGCCACATATTGATTCGGATAAATGTGATATTACGAGCGGAGCGCGGCGCCTACCCTGCGTGCGGCCTCAGCCACAGCGGCGTCCCTGGCCGCCGTCGTCTCGGCGGCGGTCAGCGTGCGGTCAGGCGCGCGGAAGCGCAGCGTGTAGGCCAGCGACTTGCGGTCCGCGCCGAGCTGGGCTCCGATGTAGACGTCGAAGAGCCGCACGTCCTCGAGCAGCTCGCCGGCGCCGGACGCCAGCGCGGCCGCCACCTCCGCGGCCGGCACGCCGGCCGGCACCACCAGGGCCACGTCCTGGGTCGCCAGCGGGTACGCCGACAGCGAAGGCCCGCGAACCGTCGCCGTCTCCGCGGCGGCGGAAAGCACGGCGAAGTCCAGCTCGAACGCGCACGTCCGCGGCGGCAGGCCGTAGGCGGCGACGACCCGCGGGTGCAGTTCGCCCGCGTGGCCGGCGGCCCACTCGTGCGCCTCGCCCCCGCCGTCGCCGCCGGACGTCACCGCCCGCACGAACAGCGCCGCGCACCGTCCCGGGTGCCACGGCGGCTCCTGCGCCGCCCGCACCTCGAGCGTCAGGTGGCAGACCGCGGCCACCGAGCGCGCGGCCTCGATGGCGTCCGCCCACGTGGCGGGCCGTCCCGGCTGTCCGGGCGCCCACCAGCCCGGCAGCTCCCTGTCGCCCGTCAGCACCCCGCCGACGCGCATCGGCTGGTCGGGCAGCGCGGCCTGCAGCGAGGCCAGCTCGGCCACGCTCGGCCCGCGGTCGGTGGCCAGGATCGGCGCCACGCCCGGCGAACCCGGCCGCGGCAGGAACACCAGGCCGGTCTCGAACAGTGCCGTGTCGGGGAAGCCGCGCCCGATGTTGCGCACCAGGGTGCGGAACAGGCCGGGCAGCAGGGTGGTGCGCAGCTGCGGCTGGTCCTCGCTGAGCGGGTTGGCGATCCGTACCGCGGGGCGCCGGGGGTCTTCCGGGGGCAGCATGAGGTCGTCCGCCTCCGCGACGGGAGCGAACGGATCGGTCTGCACCTCCACGAACCCGGCGCCGGCCAGCGTGCGGCCGACCGCGCGCAGCAGCCGCTGCCTGGCCGTCAGCCCGTGGCCGGCCAGCGCGCGGGGCAGCCGCGCCGGCACGTTGACGTAGCCCTCGAGACGGATGACCTCCTCGGCCAGATCCGCGGGGTCGGTGAGGTCCGACCGCCACGACGGCGGGGTGACCTCGAGCACGGGGTGCAGCCGGTCGTGCCTGCCGTGCGGTTCGGCGGGGACGGCATGGGCCGCCGGGGCCGCACGGTCGGCAGCATCCGCCAGGCCCGCGGAGGCGGCAGGGACCGCGGGGGCCGCGGAGGCCGCGGAGGCGGCAGGGACCGCGGAGGCCGCGGAGGCTGCGGCCCGCGCGCTGTGCGCGCCCTGGTCGGCGCGCCAGGGCGCGATGGCCGGCAGCTCGGGCAGGCTGAGCTCGCGCACCTGGCAGCCCACCTCGGTGAGCCGCCTGACCACGGTCTCCCTGCCGTAGATGACGCCGGCCACCTGGTCCGGGTAGCCGGCGGCCATCATGATCGTGACCGGCGCGACCGGGACCTGCGCGTGCGTGCGGCCGGGGATCACGCGGCCGCCGCCGAGGGTGGCAAGCAGCGCGACCGCGCGGGCGGTGGCGCGCAGCGGCAGTTCGCGGTCCACGCCGCGCTCGAACCGGTACGAGGCCTCCGAATGCAGCTTGTGCCTGCGGCTCATCTTGGCGGTGCCGACGTCGGAGAAGTGCGCGCCCTCGATGACGATGTCGGTGGAGTCCTCGTCGATCTCGGTGGACAGCCCGCCCATCGTGCCGGCCATCGAGATCGGGCCGGAGTCGTCGGTGATGAGGATGTCGTCGGGATGCAGGGTGCGCGTGACGTGGTCCAGGGCCTGGAGCGTCTCACCGGGCCGGGCGCGGCGCACCACGATCGGGCCGGTCAGCTTGGACCGGTCGAACGCGTGCAGCGGCTGGCCGAGCTCGAGCATCAGGTAGTTGGTCACGTCGACGGCGAGGGAAACGCTTCGCACGCCGCACCGCGCGAGCCGCACCCGCATCCACAGCGGCGTCGCCGCCCGCGGGTCGAAGCCGCGCACCTCGCGCAGCACGAACCGGTCGCAGGCGGCGGGGTCGTCGATGCTGGCCGGCCACACGTCGCCGCTGTCCGCGACGCCGGCCGCCAGGCCGGGCTCCTCCTGGCCGGACGCGTCCTCGCCGGGCACGAAGGTGTGCGCCGGGTCGGTGAACGGCACGGCGTACGCGCTGGCGAGCTCGCGCGCCACGCCGCGGATGCTGACCGCGTAGCCCCGGTCGGGCGTCACCGTGATCTCGAGGATGTCGTCGCGCAGCCCGGCGTACTGGACGAAGTCCGCGCCGAGCGGCGCGTCCGGGGGCAGCACGAGGATGCCGGTGTGGTCATCGCCGATCGCCAGTTCCCTGACCGAGCAGATCATGCCCTCCGACATCCGGCCGTAGGTCTTGCGCGCGCCGATCTCGAACCCGCCGGGCAGCACCGCGCCCGGCCGCGCGTACGCCACCCGGTCCCCGGCCGAGAAGTTCGTCGCGCCGCAGATCACCCCGGCCGCGTCCGCCGGCGGCCCGGCGAGCTCGGCCTCGGTCACCGCGACCCGGCAGTACCTGATCGGCTTCTTGAACTCGGTGAGCTCCTCTATCGCGAGCACCTGGCCCACGACGACGCCGCGCACGTCGTGCCCGGCCTGCTCGACCGTCTCGACCTCAAGGCCCGCGGCGGTCAGCCGCCTGCCCGCCTCGGCCGCGTCGACCGGCTCGGGGATCGGGGCGTAGGCGCGCAGCCAGGAAACCGGTACCCGCATCGTCAGATCTCCATCCCGAAAGCCCGGCTGAACCGCACGTCACCCTCCACGGTGTCCCTGATGTCGCTGACGCCGTGCGCGAGCATCAGCGCCCGCTCGACGCCAAGCCCGAACGCGAACCCGCTGTACCTGTCCGGGTCGATGCCGCACGCCACGAGCACGCGCGGGTTGACCATGCCGCAGCCGGCGATCTCGATCCAGCCCATGCTCCGGCAGACGCGGCACGGGTCGGCGCCCGGCTTGACGGACTCGCCACGGCACACGTGGCATTCCATCGACACGTCGCCGGAGGGCTCGGTGAACGGGAAGTAGTCCGGCCGCAGCCTCGTCCTCAGCCCCGCTCCGAACAGCGCGTCGACGAACGCCTGGATCGCCCCGCGCATGTCCGCCATGGTCAGCCCCTCGTCCACGGCCAGGCCCTCGATCTGGTAGAAGACCGGCAGGTGGGTGGCGTCCAGGGCCTCGTTGCGGTACACCCGGCCCGGGCTGACCACGTAGAGCGGCAGCGGGCGGGTCAGCAGGCTCCTGATCTGCACCGGCGAGGTATGTGTCCGCAGCACTATGCCGGACTTGTCTTCTCCTGGCGGCGGGGCGACGAACAGGGTGTCCTGCATTTCCCGCGCGGGATGATCGGGCGGGATGTTCAGCGCGTCGAAGTTGTACCATTCGGCCTCGACCTCGGGGCCGTCGGCGACCTCGTAGCCCATCGCCACGAACACGTCGGCGAGCCGGTCCGCGGTCAGCGTGACCGGGTGCCGCGCGCCCCGCGGTGCGCGGTCGCAGGGCAGCGTGACGTCGACCTTCTCGGTGACGAGCACGCTGGAGTCGCGCTCGGACTCCAGCTGTTCCTGCCGGGCGGCCAGGGCCTGCCTGATCACGGC
>DAHVAN010000282.1 GCA_027314595.1 Actinomycetota bacterium
TTTCGCCGACGATGAAGACGGCGGCGACAAGGGTTGACAGGGCCATCACAGTGAATCCGGCCCACTTCAGGAAACGGGCGGGCATGGCGGCCTCCAAAGCATGAATCCGGTCTCATTGCATCGCCGCCCTTGTCCCTGCAGCAGAGCCCAAAGTCCTGCCTCAGCAGGAAGAACGGCTCCACGCATCGCCAGCGAGATGCATGGCGTGTCCTTCGGTTCTGCCCCGGACATCGCCGCCGCTGGATCCTCAGACCGGAATGCGTCTGCGGAAGTGCTTAACGTGACCATCTGGGAGCATCGCCGGCTAGATGCCTCGTGAGGGAATTTCTCACGTGACACTCACATCGGCTACGTGCGGACGTTGGGGGCGACCGAGTGGCCACCCAGATCGACCAGATCTGCGCTGACTTCGGGGCGAGTCTGCATGCACCGGATGCCGTGCAGATCGGCGGCTCCCGCGCTCGCAGCCTCTGCCCGGGTGGCACGTGGCAACGCGCGCCGCGCAGCGACGCCCCATTGCCGTTCGCGTGGGCTCCCAGGTGAGCCGGGCCGCTCGCTCCGGGCGTGACTACCGTGCTCCGGCCAGCACCTTTTCGCGGTTAACGGACATGAGCGGGATGTCATAGCGGTCGGCGAGTTCACGGGCCTTTGGGTACTCGGTGGAGTACGCGACGACCAGGGACCTGACCCGGGAGGTCAGCAGCGGGTACCCGGCGTCGGCTGCCGCGAGCGAGCGGTACTTGATGGCCTGGTGGATGCCGACGCAGACTTCCCGTTCGCCCTCGACTTCCACCTCGACCACCGTCCGGTCCGGCATGTGGTTCTCGAACATCACGTCCACGCGGTCCCCGGTGGCGAAGAGGTACTCAACGTGAGCGACTGCGGCAGGAGACAGGCCGAATTCGAGCGGGTGACCAGCCACGTACAGCTTCAGCAGCTTGTGCGCGGCCGACTCGCCGCCAGGGCCGTACCCGCCGACGTGCTGGCCCGCCGGGGGCGGCACGGCGATCGTGAGGAGGTTATCGACCTCGAAAACCCGGCCGGGCTGCTCGCTCACGCCGACCGGCTCATCACCCCAGCGGAAGTAGCCGGCCTGCTCCCCCGGATAGAGCCGCAGGTCGGCTCGCCACGAGGCGTGGTCGCGGTGGTCGTTGCCCCGTGGCGCGGCGAATGACAGGACCCACTCGCGCATCTGGAGGTAGTCGCAGATGAAGTAGTGGTCGGCCCGGTACATCCCCTTTCGGGGATAGCGAACGCGTACCAGTGAAATGCCGTCCCGTTGATGACCGGCTGGCCGTAACCGCCGCTGAACCATCCCAGGCTGATCGGCACGTGCCAGCCGCTGAAGTGGTGTATGGCACGCGCGGCCTTCCCGTTGATCAGGAACTTCCCGGGATCGCCGTCCGGTGAGGCCGGACTGACGCCAGGTGCCAGCGCCGAATCCGGCTGCCCGGCAAGGATGAGGCCCAGCACGAGGTCCTTCCCCTCGGCCACCTTCACGGCACCCTCCCAGGCGGATCGCAACTGATCCTGCGGAACGCGCATACACGCCGGCCCGAGAACGCCAAAAAGGCCTGCGCTGCGGGCACCGGACCCACGGACATCGGCAACCCAATCGTAAATGAGCGCCGCGCACAAGGATCGTCCCATTCGTGAGCTGCTTGCAGGACACCTCGACACGGCCCGCAGGAACCACAGCCCTGGAAGACGACAGATCAGCCTATGCTTAACCCACCGTGGCGGAAGACCAGGTCTTGCGAATGACCACGGGCAGCAGCGCAAGCGAGATCACGCGCTGGTTGTCGTCCGGGGACGTGAAGCGGTAGTCCCGGCGCTCGTACGGCTTCGCCGATACCGGCGCTTCCTTGCAGGCTGCATGTGCACTCAAGCGGCCTCTGGCGCTGTCTACGGCTGCGGTGGCGTTCTCGTTTGGAGGCCTACCGCTTTCGTAGACACTTTAATTATGCCACAATCAGGCTTTCTTTGTCAAATTCAGACGGGTGCGGCTCCACTGGGGTGAGCTGGTTACGCTGCGAGGACGAGGTCATCGCGGTATTTGACGTGGTGGATGCGCTTATGCTCTTGGCGGAGGTGGAAGCGCCAGTAGTCGTCGAAGTCGCCGGTGGCGATGAGGGCGCGGAGCTTGAGGATGGCCTCGGCGCCGTCGAGGCTCCATCTCGCGCCCGTTATGTCCATCCTGTCCTTGACGATGTGCCTGCATGCTCCTTCTATGATCCCGGTGGCGATGGGCCAGCCCTTCACCAGTGCGGTGGCGTAGTCCAGGTAGCCCTGCTTGTTTTCCAGGTAGCGGGCGCATTCGCCGGCGCCGGCGCGCTCGGGGCCGGAGTAGCCATAGGCGGTGGCGCGGCGCCGGATCCCGGCCGCGACCTGCCGCGCCTTCCCGCGCAGGATCTTGCGGGCCTGGTCAGCGACCCATTCCTCGGCAGCTGGCTCGCCTTTATCGAAAAAAGACCAGGCGGCCTTCCAGCAGTACTCAAGGACGTGGATGAAGTCGATCACGATCGTCACGGTGACGCCCCGGGCGGCGGCCTCGGCGGTCACGGCCTCGATCTGGGCGTTGTTCCCGTCGATCAGGACCACCCATTCGCGGCTGTGGCCGGGGTCGCGGCGCTCGGCCTCGTCGAAGGCGGCGGCAATCACGGCGGCGATGTCGTCGGTGACCGAGGCGGTCAGCCACTTGCCCCGCGCCTGCGGCTCCCTCCGCTTCCCCTTCTTCCCCGGAGCCGTGGCCTGCGCTTTCTTCTTCCGCCGCTTCTGCGCCGGGGTGCTGATGACGTCCTGCGGGGTGCGCGGGACCGGGACGGCGTCATAGACGCAGGCCAGCTCGGCCATCCGCTTGCGGCCGTGCTTCTCCCCGGGCGACAGCCTCGTGGCGAGCTTGCCCTGCGCGGATGCGGCGGCCTTCGCGGTGGCCGGGCGCAGCGCCCCGGGCAGCATCACGATGCCCTTCCCGTCGAAGGTCAGGATCAGCGGCCAGCCGTCCGGCGCCGGATCGATCGCCCGCTGGGCGTAGAACGCCTCCACGTGGGCGGCGCAGCGGCGGGCCATCTCCTCGGCCTGCCGTTTCCCTATCGTCACGCCGGCCGCGCGGGTGATCGCGGCGCCCGCCGCCTCCATCGAGCCGCGCGCGGCCTCGATCGCCGCCAGCTTGCGGAGCCCGTGGGAGTGCTTCTCCCGCGGCAGGTTCAGCGCCGCGTCCAGAACGTGCACGCTGCTCCTGCCCGGCGACCGGTAGGCGATCCGCGACACCCTGACCTGCCCGAACATCGTCAGCAACGGCCGGGACCGGCCTCTTTCCGCGCGCGTGCGGACGACGCCGTCCTCCCCGGCCACGTCGTAACGCCGCTCTTCCCTCGCCGCGGTCAGGTCCAGCCGGTCCTGGAACAGCCGCCGCAGCAGCTCCCGGCCCCGCAAGTCCAGCTGTTCCTCCAGCTCAGCGTGCTGAAGCCCCGCCGCCGCCTCCGAGCCCAGCCAGTCCTCAAGCTCGCCGAAGCACTTCCTCGACTCCGCGAATGCCTCATCCTGGCCGGGCGCATACCCTTGCATCGGGCTCCTTCTTCTTAGTTCCGGACGTCAGACATCCAGGAACGTAACGGGAAGGAGCCCTTTACGCACGCACCGACACGGGCAAACCAGACACAGCGGCAGTGACCGCACTAAAACTTTTTACACTGCATCACCCCACTCGTCTTTCTGAGTTAGGCGGCCGGGGTCGCGCTGGTCAATGTAGTGGCGGTGGATTTTCGTGACCTGCCGTCACCTGGGCTGATGGCGTTTATTCGGGCCTCGGTGAGCGCGTCGCGGAGCGCGGTGTGCATGTCGG
>DAHVAN010000284.1 GCA_027314595.1 Actinomycetota bacterium
GCGGCGCGCGCGGCCCAGGCGGCAGCGGGGGCAGCGGCTTCAACGCGTTCGACCCCGGCAGGGGCGGGGCCGGGGGCGCCGCCGCTGAAGCGCCGGGCGCGCCCCTGCCCGTCAGGCAGCCTGGCGGGCACGGCCTGCAGCCCGGGGCGGCCGGCGGTGCCGCGTTCGGCGGGACGGGCGAGAGTTCCGGCATCGGCGCTACCCGGATGCCCGCGTTCGGCGGTGACGGCGGCGCCGCGGGAACCGGACCGCTGTCGGCCCTGGGCGCGGGCGCGAACGGCTCGGAGTCGGGCCAGGTGGCTATCCCGCCTGCCGTCGGCCCGGCGCAGGACCAGCGGCTGCCGATCTTCGATTCGCTCGAGTCGGACTGGTTCCGGCGCAGCGGCAAGTCGCTCAGCTCGGCCCCCGCGCCGGACACCGGGCAGAGCTGGAGTTCGCCGGCGGACGAAGGGTGGCGAGCGGCACGAGTCGTCGCGTCACCCGCGGCGGGTGAGACTACGACGGCCGGGCTGCCTAAGCGCGTGCCAAGGGCTAATCTCGTTCCCGGATCGGTCGGTGGAGGCGATGACAGTGAAGCGGCGTCGCCGGCCAGGTCGGCGGATACGATCCGCACACGGATGGCGAGCTTCCAGCGTGGCGTGCGCGAGGCGCGCGCGGCGGCACCCCAGATCGAGGAGCCAGAAATCGGATGAGATCTACGTATAGAGTTCTCAGAACACGAGTAGGAGCCTGTATGAGCGGGCGAGGAGAGGAGCGCGCGTGAGCACGCCAGGACGCCCGGTCCAGGACCTCGGCTGGCTGATCACGAACTTCGTGGAGCGGGTCCCGGACGTGGCCCACGCGGTCGTGGTTTCCTCTGACGGGCTGCCGCTCGCGTTCTCCGCGGGGTTCCCGCAGGAGCGCGCGGATCAGCTCGCGGCGGTCACGTCGGGCCTTACCAGCCTTACCCAGGGTGCTTCCCGGGTCTTCGAAGGCGGCGCGGTCGTGCAGACCGTGGTGGAGATGCAGCGCGGTGTGCTGGTCATCATGGCGATAAGCAATGGCGCCAGCCTGGCCGTGCTCGCGGCCTCCACCTGCGATCTGGGTCTGGTCGCGTACGAGATGACCCTGCTTGTCGAGCGCGCGGGCCGGGTGCTGACCCCGGCGGCACGCGGCGGTGTCATGCAAGGTGCAATGCCGGGAGATGGAAGACGATGATGAGCGCGGGAGGAAACGGTGGCGGGTCCCGGACGCGGAGATGACCGCGGTGCCCCGTCGGCCTGGCAGGGACCAGGCCGGGTCGGGCCGTGGGACGAACCACCGCAGCGGCAGCCGTATCCTCCGGCGCAGCAGTTCCCTGCCGAGGAGGAGGGCAGCTCGACACGGCTAGTCCGGCCGTACACCGTGACCGGTGGCCGGACCCAGCCGCGGTATAAGCTCGCGCTTGAGGCCTTGGTCACCGCGACGGTGTACGAGCCGCGTGACCTGTCCGTGCTGGCACCTGAGTGCCAGGCGATCTTGCAGTTCTGCCTCGACTGGCGGTCCGTGGCCGAGATCTCGGCGGTGCTGCGGCTGCCGCTCGGCGTGGCACGGATCCTGGTCGCGGACATGAGCGCGGACGGTCTCGTGCGCATCCACCAGCGTGACGATTCGGAAGGCCGCCCAGACCTTCATTTGCTCGAAAGGGTGCTTAGTGGACTCCGTAAGATCTAGCGTCGCCCGGCCGCATGGCGGCGGTGACGCTTCGGCGATGACGTCGGTCAAGATCGTCGTCGCGGGGGGCTTTGGCGTGGGCAAGACGACCTTCGTGGGCTCGGTCTCGGAGATCACGCCGCTGACCACCGAGGCGGTCATGACCGTGGCGAGCACGGACGTGGACGACCTGTCGCACGTCCCCGACAAGAACACCACGACGGTGGCCATGGACTTCGGGCGTATCACGCTCGAGAAGGACCTCGTGCTCTACATGTTCGGCACCCCCGGACAGCACCGGTTCTGGTTCATGTGGGACGACTTGATCCAGGGCGCCATCGGCGCGGTGGTGCTGGTCGACACCCGGCGGCTCGCCGACTCCTTCCCTGCCGTCGACTACTTCGAGGCGAGCGGGCTGCCGTTCGTGATCGGCATCAACGGATTCCACGGGCAGTTCCCGCACCGCTCGAACGACGTGCGCGAGGCGCTCGCGATCCCGTCGACGGTGCCGGTGATCCCGTGCGACGCCCGTAACCGCGAGTCGACGAAGGCCACCCTGGTGACGCTTGTCGAGCACGCGATGTCGATGCAGGCGGCCGGCCGCTACTAACGGCAGGCGCCACGCCATAACGCCACGTCACGGGGATTGGGGTCTGGCCACAGCGTGCGCTGTCGTGCTAGCCCGCCCCTGGTAGCGCTCGGCACAATGATGGGGTACCCGGACTAGGGAGGCCCCGCGACGTGACCGAGCGCTACTACACGACGAGCACCGCGTTCCTTGAGGCACTCGCCGAGGAAGGCGTCAAGTACGTTTTCGCCAACCTCGGCAGCGACCACCCCGGCCTGATCGAGGCGCTCGCCCAGGCCAGGGCCGAAGGCAGGGCCGGCGATCTCCCGCAGCTCATCGTCTGCCCGCACGAGATGGTCGCGCTCAGCGCGGCGCACGCCTACGCGGCCGTCGCCAACGCGCCGCAAGCGGTGATCGTGCACGTGGATGCGGGCACCCAGAACCTGGGCGGCTCGATAGGAAACGCGGTGCGCGGTCGCGCCCCCGTGCTGATTTTCGCCGGGACGGCGCCCTACACGATGCACGGCGAGCTGCCCGGCGGCCGCAACGAGTACATCCACTGGATCCAGGACGTGCACGACCAGCGCGGCATCATGCGCGGCTACGTCAAGTACGACAACGAGATCCGCACCGGCAAGAACGTCAAGCAGCTGGTGCACCGGGCGCTGCAGATCGCGGCGAGCGAGCCGGCCGGCCCCGTCTACCTGACCGGCCCGCGCGAGGTCATGGAGCAGCCGCTCGAGCCGCACGCCGTCGACCCGGCGGGCTACCGGCCCGTCGAGCCCGCCGCGCTCACCGGGCAGGTCGCCGCCGAGATCGCCGCCGCCCTCGCCGGGGCGCGGCATCCGCTGATCATCACCGGCCACCTGGGCCGCGACCCCGAGGCGGTGCCGAAGCTCGTCGAGCTGGCCGGCCTGCTCGCGATCCCCGTCATCGAGTCGGCCTCGCTGCGGGTGAACTTCCCCGCCGACCACCCGATGCACCGCGGCTGGCAGTTCACCACCAGCACGCAGAACCCGGTGCTCGCGCAGGCCGACGTGATCCTCATCATCGACTGCGACGTACCGTACATTTTCACCAACAACCGCCCGTCCCCCGACGCCGCGATCTACGTGGTGGACGCCGACCCGCTGAAGGCCGGCATGTCGCTGTGGCATGTCCCGGCACGGCGGTCGGCCGCCGCGAACGGGAAGGTGGCCCTGGAGCAGATAGCCGCCCTCGTTCGGGAGCATGTGCTTGATCTTGATCTCATCGAGGGCCGGCGGGCCGACGTGTCGGCGGCGCACGACGCGCAGCGCGCCGCCTGGGACGCCCTCGAGCGCCCGGACGGCGCCGTGATCACCCCGCAGTACCTGACCGCCTGCGTCCGCGACCTGCTCGCCGGCGAGGACGCGCTGTTCCTGTCCGAGGCGGTCACGAACTTCCAGGTCGTCGCCGAGCACCTGCGGCTCAACAAGCCCGGATCGCTGATCGGAGCCGGCGGCGGCGGGCTCGGGTGGTCAGGCGGCGGCGCCGTCGGGGCCAAGCTCGCTTCTCCCGAACGGACCGTGGTCTGTCTCGTGGGTGACGGCACCTTCCTGTTCGGCGTGCCGTCGTCGGCGCAGTGGCTCGCGCGCCGCTACGGCACCCCGGCCCTGACGGTGATCTACGACAACCGCGGCTGGCGGGCGCCCAAGCAGTCCACGCTCGGCGTCCACCCCGCCGGCGCGGCCTCCGCCCGCGACGACTTCAACGTCTCCCTCGAACCCGAAGCGGACCTGCCCGGCGTCGCCGCCGCCGCCGGCGGCGCCTTCGCCGCCACGGTCTCCGACCCCGCCGAACTCCCCTCGGTCCTGAAGGAGGCCCTCGACGCCGTACACAGCGGCCGCTCCGCGGTCGTGGCCGTCCACCTCCCCCCCGCCTGACCCGCCCCGCCACAGCCGGCCAGAGACCGCCTTCGCGGCACGATGCCCGACGCGCAAGTACGGTAACCTAGCGCCAGACACGGGGCGGTAGCTCAGCCGGTCAGAGCAGCGGACTCATAATCCGCCGGTCCTGGGTTCGATCCCCAGCCGCCCCACCAGGCCCGGTCACGCGCGCCGCGCGGCCGCCGGCGGCCCCGGCGCCTGAGGCGGGTGGCGAAGTGCCCGGCGCATTAACCACCAAGATCAACAGCAGCAGCAAAACGAAGATCGGGACCGCAGTGCCGGCGTGGTCCGGGTACTCGAGGAACACCTGGGTGCCGCCGAAGATCCCGGGCGCCAGCAAGGTCAGCACGGGTATTCGCGCACTGAGCTGGTGCGCGGTGAAAGTGAACGCCAAGTCTTGGGGGCGCGGGCTTAGCAAGGGTTGCCGGGCGGGGCTTCTACAAGGCGCTTCAGCAGGTTGGCATGCCAGACGAGCACGCGGAACGGACCCACGTTGTAGGAAGCCGCCGGTGGGCCGAACTGCCTGCGGGCGGCGACCAGCCACTGGCCGGGGGTTCCGCCTGCGCATCCGTAGGCCACCGCGGGGAGGACAAGGAATCGGGCATCGTGTTCGGCCGGGTTGAACCAGGACGCCTTCGATGCCCGGTTGAGGCCCTCAAAGCGGCCCGGCGCGGACCGGTAAACGGGCGCGATCTGGACTCGGCTGCGAGTGTCGAAGGTGACGATGTCTGCGTTCCAGTAGGCGGCCAGGCCGGAGGTCAGATCGTGTGACTGCAGCCAGGCGGCAAGCTGGCGGTCGGGGTCAGGCGCGGCGGGATGCTGCACGTTGTAGGCCAGGGTTCCGGCGTAGCACGCGAGGAGTATCGCGGCTACCGCGCGACGGCCGGCGCTGGCCGACACGGCAGGCAGTCGCCCGGCCATGGCCGCGCCGATAGGCAGCACGCCTACGATCTCGTGCGGACCCCCGTTCTGTTCGGACCGGATGGTGTACGCGGCCAGCATCACAACCACCGTGACCACCAGGACCTGGATGATGAGCTCAGATTGGGTGAAACGCCGAAGCGCGCGGCTGATTGCCCATGCCGCCAACGCCACCCCGGCGAGATGCACCAGCGGGATCGCCAGCTGGAAGCCGTGGATGCCGGTAAAGCTGGCACCGAAGATCGTCAGCACGGCCTGCACCGTGAGCCATACATCGTGGAAAAACAGCCTGACGGGTGCGATTGTCGTAGACGCCGACAAACCAGTGAAGCCGCCAGCCTGCCGGATCAGCCGCAGCGCGACGGCGGCCATCCCGACCGATGCGATGGCGCCCACGGCGAGTGACAGCTCATACCATGCCCCGCGCAGGTGCGTCGCAAGGCCACGGCCTGGTGCCAGGCGGCGGCGCCGGTACAGCCGGAACGCGCAGACGATCACCAGCGGCAGCACGCCCTCGTAGGTGACGATCTGATCGGCGACCTGCGCCCAGAACAGCAGGACCGTCACCACCGCCGGCACCTGCCAGCGCGGCCGGGCCCGGTCCAGGATCAGCCATATGACCAGCAATGGAACCTGCGCGCCGGCGTGGCCGGGATCGTTAAGCAAGACGGTCGTGCCGCCGCCAAGGGCCGGCGCAAGCATGATCCCGGCCGCCACCAGGACCCGCATCACGCCCTCTCGCCCTCTCGCCCGCCCCTTCGCCAGCCAGGCAGCGAGCAACACCATGATCGTGTACGTCAACGCCGCCGTGATGTGAAGGACGGCAGGCTCCAGCCCGCGGATCCACTCCACAAGCACGAACTCGGGCAGGTCCGTGGTGTAAAACGAAATGTCGGTCACAGTCCAGCCGCGCAACAGCGGGTTGCCATGGAACATGTCCCACGCCTGCAGCGCGTTCGACGCCCCATCGGAGTTGATCCCAGCTGTCCACGCCTGGCGCTCGTAAGCCACGTACAGGATCAGCCCGCCAGCCATGTAGGCCGCGACCCATATCCATCGCCTCGTCCGGGCGGCGGCCGGTGCGCGGTGCGGGGAAGACGCGGCCGGAGGAGCGGCCTCCCGCGCGTTCGGCTCGGTGGTTGCCATGACGCCGGAGATGTTATCAGAATTGGAGTGTGACTATATGACTACTCTCGACGTCCCCGGCCATGATTGACCTGGCGTAAGCGGGCGTTCTTTCCCGCCGCTATTTGCGCTGTCGAGTTGTCAGATTCCACGCAAGCCGCTCACCCGAGCCGCTGGTGCGTGCCGTCCCAGGGCGACGCCGATCCGAGGTCCGGCCTGTCGGCGTGATGCCGAAACCGGGCCTGCGCTGCGACCGGTTCCCAGGTGATCCGCCCGGTTGCCTCCTCGAACCCGTGTGTCTCGCGCACGAGATACAGCGGCCTGGCCCTGGACTCGTCGTATATCCGGCCCACGTACAGGCCCACCATCCCGATGACGATCAGCTGGATACCGCTGAGGAACGTGATGGCGCACAGCAGCGATGCGTACCCGGGGACGAGGGACGAGCCGGCCAGCTTCAAGGAGATCGCCGCCATCCCGTAGAGCACGGCGGCGAAGGCCAGGAACACGCCGGTGCCGAGTGCCAGTCGCAGCGGCGCGGTCGAGAAGCCTACGATCCCGTTGCTGGCGAGCATCCCCATCTTGCGCAGCGTGTAATGGGTGCTGCCCGCCTGCCGCTGCTCCCGGACGTATGGCACCGCTACCTGGCGGAATCCCACCCAGGAGAACATCCCGCGGACGTAGCGGTTGCTCTCCCGCATCCGCAGGAACGCGTCAAGCGCCTTGCGGTCCACCAGCCGGAAATCGCCCACATCCACCGGTGTGTCGATGTCGGCGATCCGGTGCAGCAGGCTGTAGAACATCGAGGCCGTCAGCGTCTTGAACTGCCGTTCACCCTCTCGCCGCTGCCGTCGGCCATAGACGACCTCATACCCTTCCCGCCACTTCTCGACCATCTGCGGGATCACGTCCGGCGGGTCCTGCAGGTCGGCGTCCATGATGATCACGGCGTCACCGGACGTGGCGTCCATCCCGGCGGTGATGGCTATCTGGTGCCCGAAGTTCCGGGAGAACTGGATAACCTTGAACCGCGGGTCCTTGGCGCTGGCCGCTCGTGCCAGTTCGAACGTGCGGTCCCCGCTGCCGTCATCGACCATGACGACCTCTGCTGGCCCGTCAAGCTCGGTCATGATCTCCTGCAGCCGCTCGACGAGGAGCGGAAGTATCTCCTCCTCGTTGTAGAGCGGGACCACAATGGAGTATTTGACCGTTTGCATGTATTTCTCCGCATCCCCCCGTGGAGCACGATGTGACGATAGGGGTACGATACGTGACGATAGGGGTATGGTCGCGACTTTGTCATCTGCAGTCTTGAAGGTTAAGGCTTCGACGCGCCGAGTGCTGGGTAACGACCACAATATTTCATCGGGACGTGGTAGGAGTTGGGGCTATGGAAGCAGCTGAGCTGCGAACTCTCGCGGCGGTCGAAGACCGGCACTGGTGGTACAAGGAGCGCAGGAACCTCCTGGCAAGGCAGTTGCGCCACCTACCCGGGCCCGGCCTCGCGCTGGACATCGGAGCGGCTGCTGGCGGCAACACGAGAGTCCTGCGTAAGTTCGGGTGGCGGCCGGTCGCCCTGGAGTACGCGCCCACGGCGGCGCAGATCGCGCGCGAACGCGGCGTCGATGTCGTCCGCGGGGACGCCAGGGAGTTGCCGGTGCGCACTGGGTCGATGGACCTGGTGACGGCGTTCGACGTGCTGGAACATATCGAGGAGGACCACCTCGCCGCGGCTGAGATAACCCGGGCGCTCCGGCCGGGTGGTACGGCGCTGATCTCGGTGCCCGCTGACATGGCGCTGTGGTCGGCACATGACGAGGCCGTCGGGCATGTCCGCCGCTACAGCAGGCAGACGCTGACCGCCGTCCTTGTCAAGGGAGGCCTAGTGGTCGAGGACATGTGGAGCTGGAACGTGCTGCTGCGTCCGGTGGTCAGGTTCCGCCGCAAGTCGTCCACGGGCAGCGACCTGGACGAGGTCAATCCCCTCGTCAACACGGGCCTGATGGCGGTTATCGCCGCCGAGCGCTATCTGCCGGTCAAGTCGCTGCCCGGCGTCACGCTGTTCCTGCGTGCAAGGCGGCCCCGGTGTGCGGAGTGACCGGCCGAGACCGATGATGTTCAGTGCCGCGGGCAGGCTGCGCCGACAGTTCCCGCTGAAAGACGCGGCTTACGGAACGGTGTAGGCCACCAGTTGCGGCGCTCCGGCGGCGCCGCCGGGGTTTGCCGACGTCTCGGGGGCGCCCGCGGGGACGATGACCGAGTTGCCGGCGATCGCGATCGGCGCGTTCGTCGAGGTGGGCAGCCGCAGCCGGTAGACGATCGCGCCGGTGGACCGGTTCAGCGCGATCAGCACCCCGTTGTACAAGGTGGTGAAGACCAGGTCGTTGGACACGGTGGCGGCGCCGAGCGGCATGGCCGGCACCTTCGTGTCCCATTCGACCTTGCCGGTCGCCAGGCTGAGGGCCTCCACCTCGCCGGTTTCCGGTCCGGCGTACTTGTTTCCGACGGGCAGGCTGAAGTTGGTGGTGGTGAGCGGCAGGTCGATGGTGGCCACGTACACGCTGCCGCCCGCGAGGGCCATGTTGGTGAGCACGCCGCCCAGCGATCCCGGAAGCATCGTCAGCGGCGCCTTCACCGTGAGCTTGTGCTCGAGCATCAGCAGGGAGTAGTTGTCGTGCCCGTTGTGCTCGCCGACCGGCGTCTTCCACAGCAGCGAACCTGTCGAGGAGTTCATCGCGTAGACGATGCCCATCTTCCCCGAGCCGATGACCGCGGGAACCCCGTTGACGGTGGCCGAGATCGGCGATGCCTGCATGTCCCAGTCGTTGAAGTCGTTCGGCACGCCCTGGTAGTACCAGCGCAGCTTCCCGGTCGCCGCGTCCAGGTTCACGTCGCTGTCGGTGTAAAGCTGCGCCGACGGGTGGGCCATGGCCGAGGCGACCGACTGATAGGGGTTGCCGATGCCGAACGTCACCGACCCGTCGCCGCCGGCAAGGGGCGTCTCCCACGCCCCGCCGGAGCCGAGGCCGACGGTCTGCACCCCGGCGTCCGAGCCCGTCACCGTGTTGAACGACCACAGCAGCTTGCCGGTCGCGGCGTCCAGGGCCATGGCCACCCCGCCGCCGGGCCCCTTGCCGTAGGCGCTGGCCAGGTACACCCGCCCGTCCGCCACCTGGGGCTGGATCTCGAACGATCCCTGGCCGCTGTTAAGCAGATGGCTGTCGGCCCAGATGGTCTTGCCGGTCGCGGCGCTGAGCGCGAAGACCGTGTACGGCGTGTCCCCGTAGACCACGCCGTCCGCGACCGCCACGCCGTTCGGCCCCGGCCCGCTGACCTCGGCCTGGCCGACCGTGTACTCCCAGTCCAGCTTGCCGGTGGCCAGCGACAGCGCGTAGACGTTGCAGTAAAGATCCTGGATGTACACGACGCCGTTCACCACGACAGGCGCCGCGGCGAAAGAGCCCGTGTGGCCCACGCCCGCCGCCGCCTGCCCGGTCAGCCTGAACGACCACGCCTCCTTGAGCCTGGACACGTTCGCCGCGGTGATCGTCGAGCCGGCCGCGTCCCTGGTGTTGGCCAGGTCGCCGTTCGGATACGGCCAGGACCCGGACGGCGCCGCCGCGCCGCGGAAGTCCGACGTGGCTGGCGCACCGGCGCCGCCGCCGCACGCCGCGGCCAGCAACGTCACGGCGGCGAGCAGGCACGCGCCCGCACCGGCGCGCCTGGGTAGGCGAGTACTCATCCGAACCACCCGGCTGCCCCTTTCCCTGGGACCACGGACCGACCCTCATACTCTTACCAAAGATATACTCATATCAAAAACTGATATCAGTATGCTAGTGACGCGAGACCTGCCGGGTCAACCGCGGGGGCCAGCCGTTGACGGAATTTGGCGAATCCCGTTACGGTCGCAAGGTCGGCCGCACGGCCGGCCCGAAGCCGGCCGCACCGCCGACCCCGAGCCGGCCCGCCGCCGGGCAACGTCGAGCGCGACGCTGCCGCCCGCAGATCACCAGAAAAGGACCCGCCATGGCCGACCTCGCCTCGCTCGCAGCGCGGATCATCGACGGCACGATCGAGGTCGTCGACCTCACGTCACCCTTGCACGCGGGCACCCCGATCCTGCGGCTGCCGCCGGAACTCGGCCAGACCGTGCCGTTCCAGCTCGAGGAGATCAGCAGGTACGATGACCGCGGCCCCGCCTGGTACTGGAACAACATCCGCACCGGGGAGCACACGGGCACCCACCTGGACGCGCCCAACCACTGGATCACCGGCAAGGACCTGGACGACGTCTCGCGGATCCCGCCGAAGCGGCTGATCGGCCCGGCCGTCGTCATCGACAAGACCGCGCAGGCCTCCGCCGACCCCGACTACCTGCTCGACGTCGCCGACCTGCGGGACTGGCAGGCCGCGAACGGCCCGCTGCCCGCCAACGGGTGGCTGCTGTTCCGCACCGGCTGGAGCGCTCGGGGCGAGGACCCCGCCGCGTTCGCCAACGCCGACGAGCGCGGGGCGCACACCCCGGGCGTCACCCCCGCGGCGGCGAAGTACCTGGCCGGCACCGACCTGCTCGGCTTCGGCGTGGAGACGGTCGGCACCGACGCCGGCCAGGCGTTCGGCTTCCAGCCCGCGTTCCCGTGCCATGAGGCCGTCCTCGGCGCGGGCAAGTACGGGCTCACCCAGCTGCGCAACCTCGACAGGCTCCCGGCGCGGGGCGCCATCGTGATCGCCGCCCCGCTGCCGATCGTGACCGGCTCCGGGTCCCCCGCCCGGGTGCTCGCCCTGGTAGAAGGGTGACCGCGCAGGCCACCGTCGCGCAGGCAGTCGGCACGGCCCTGGCGCGACTGGGCGTCAGGACCGTGTTCGGCGTGGTGGGCAGCGGGAACTTCCACGTGACGAACGCGCTGACCGCCGCGGGCGCCAGGTTCGTCCCCGCGCGCCACGAGGGCGGGGCGGCGGTGATGGCCGACGCCTACGCGCGGGTCAGCGGTGAACTTGGCGTGCTGTCGGTGCACCAGGGTCCAGGCCTGACCAACGCGATGACAGGGATCACCGAGGCGGCCAAGAGCCGGACCCCGATGCTGATCCTCGCCGCCGAGGCGACCGCCCCCCGCTCCAACTTCTACCTCGGCCAGTCCGCGCTCGCGGCGGCCGTCGGCGCCGTGCCCGAGCGGGTGGCCGCGGCGGCCACGGCCGCCGCCGACCTGGCCCGCGCCGTCGACACGGCGAAAACCGGCCGCACGGTCCTGCTCAACCTGCCGCTCGACGTGCAGGCCGCCCCGGCGCCCGCCCCCTTCGACCTGCCGGGGCCCCCCGGGCGCCCCGGACCCCCTGGCCCCCCCGGGCGCTCCGGACCCCCTGGCCCCCCCGGGAGCTCCGGGCGCTCCGCCGCCGCACCGCCAGCCGCGGACTCCGGCGCGATCAAGGCGCTGGCCGACGCGCTGGCCGCGGCGCGGCGGCCCGTGTTCCTGGCCGGCCGCGGCGCTCGTCATGCGAAAGATGAAATAGCTGATTTGTCGCAGCGATGCGGGGCCCTGCTTTCAACCTCAGCGGCCTCCCGTGGGCTGTTCCGCGCCCACCCGTTCAATCTCGACGTGAGCGGCGGGTTCGCGACTCCGGTCGCGGCCGGGCTGATCGCGGACGCGGACCTGCTTGTCGGCTGGGGCTGCGCGCTGAACATGTGGACGACGCGCCACGGCGCGCTCGTCGGCGCCGGGACGACCGTGGTCCAGGTCGACACGGACCCGGACGCGCTCGGCGCGCACCAGCGCATCGACCTGGGCGTCGTCGGCGACTGCGCCGCGACCGCGCGGGCGGTCGCGGCGGACCTGCAAAGCCGCGGTCACCACGCGTCCGGCTACCGCTCCGCGCAGGTCGCCGGGCGCCTGGCAGGCGAGGGACGCTGGCGCGACGTGCCCTTCGAACCGGAGGCGGAAGACGGCCGGATCGACCCCCGCACCCTGTCCGTCGCCCTCGACGACCTGCTGCCCGCGCAGCGGACCGTCGCCGTCGATTCGGGCAACTTCATGGGCTATCCCGCCATGTACCTCGACGTGCCCGACCAGGACGGCTTCGTCTTCACCCAGGCCTTCCAGTCCGTCGGCCTCGGCCTGGCCACCGCGGTCGGCGCCGCCGTCGCCCGCCCCGACAGGCTGACCGTGGCCGCGCTCGGCGACGGCGGCGCGCTCATGGGGATCGCCGAACTCGAGACCGCCGTCCGGCTCGGCCTCGACCTGCTCGTGGTGGTCTACGACGACGAGGCCTACGGCGCGGAGGTCCACCACTTCGGCCCGGACGGCCATCCGGTCGGGCACGTCACGTTCCCGCCCGCCGACATCGCCGCGATCGGCCGGGGCTTCGGCTGCGCCGCCGCCACCGTGCGCGACCCCGGCGACCTGGCCGCCGTCGCCGCCTGGATCAACGGCCCGCGCGAGCGCCCCATGGTCGTGGACGCCAAGGTAACCCGCGCCCGCCCCTCCTGGTGGCTGGCCGAAGCCTTCCGCGGCCACTAGATTCACCTCACGTGTCACTTCGGCGACACGCCCGGCCGGCCCGGCCACGGCGGACTCCCGTACTCCAGTTTGTGTGTGTAGTTTGCCCCCGCGCGCGGGGTCAAACTACACACACAAGCACCGGGCGAGCCGAACCTGCTGCTCTTCGTCGACAGGCTGCCCGCCCCCGGCGAGGTCCCCGACGTCATCGAGGACGCGGACTCCCAGCCGGCCGGGAGCATCTTCGCGTACCGCCCGGAGCACCGCTGGTGGTTCTTCCCGGACATGAACCCGGGCGAGGCCCTGCTGTGCAAGCCGCACACTGAAGCGGACGACCGGGCGCCTGCCTGTCTGCTGCGTCTCCCGGCTGTATGGACCGCGTAAAGCGGCCGGAAACTCTGGTTACCCAGCCCAATGACAGGACGGCCCGGGACGTGATGCTCTATCGGTGAACGGACTACCGTGATCCGGGTCATGACACTCACGTGAGGACGACGGCTGGCTGATGACCTACGTCTGCGACATGAACGCGCTGACCTGCGACGTGGTCATCCCGCATGCCCAGGATCTCGGCGCGGGCCCGGTCGCGACGATCCACGTCCCGCACCGGGTCCCGATCGGCTTCCACGGCAACTGGATCCCGGATTCCGAACTTGAGCAGCAGCGGAAGGCGACGGGACTGTGACGCACACACACCAGACGTCCCAGACGTTCCAGACGCCGCGGGCGCTGCCCGCGGACGTGATGGCGCGGCTCAAGGCGCTGGACCCCGCGGTCACGCCGGAACTTGGCCAGGCGACCTGGGCCCTGCTGACGCCGTTCCACGAGCAGGCCGGCTACACCGCGCCGAAGATCGACAGGGACCTGCGCTACGGGCACGACCCGCGGCACCGGCTCGACGTGCACAGCTCGGGCACGCAGGCCGGCGCGCCCGTTTTCGTGTTCGTGCACGGCGGCGGCTTCGTCCGCGGCGACAAGCACACCCCGGGAACCCCGCTCTATGACCTGGTCGGGGCGTGGGCGGTCAGGCACGGCTACATCGGCGTCACGATGACCTACCGGCTCGCGCCCGAGCACACGTGGCCGTCAGGCGCGCAGGACGTCGCCGCGGCGGTCCGATGGCTCAGGCGGAACATCGCCGGCTACGGCGGCGACCCGGACAAGATCGTCGTCGCGGGCAACTCGGCCGGGGCCGTGCACGTCGCCTCGTTCGCCGCCGGCCAGGGCGCCGCCGGCCAGGGCGCCGCCGGCCCCGCCGGCATCGCCGGAGCGGCCCTGCTGTCCGGCATCTACGAGATACGCGCGCCCCAGCCCGGCGAGCCCGAGCATGCCTACTACGGCCCGGATCCTGGCCCGGAGGTCTCGCCGCTTCCCGGCCTGCTCCAGAGCCCGGTCCCGCTGCTGTTCAGCGTGGCGGAAAGGGACCCCGGGTTCTTCCACGAGGCCGCCGCCCGCGTGGTCAGCGCCTGGCTCGAGCGGCACGGCACCGTGCCGGACCTGGTCTGGGTCGAGGGCCACAACCACATGTCGACCATCGCGAGCCTGTGGATCGACGAGGCGGCGCTCGGCGTGCCGCTGGCCCGGTTCATCGAACGCAGCACAGGAGGAACCGCCGCATGACCCAACCCACGTTCCCGCCGACGGACGCGCCGCCGCCACGCACCGGCGGCCATGCTGGTTACCTGCGGATCGCCACCGAGGAGGCGTTCGCGACCCCGGAGATCATCAAGGCCTGGCTCGGCCTGCTCGACGACCCGTCCTTCGACGACCCCGGGTTCCGCTCGCTGTGGGGCTTCTACGGCACGTCGGCCGCCGAGCGCCCGCGCTTCGTCCTTGAGTCCCTGCAGGACCTGGGGGAGCGGCGGCTGAAGGCGATGGACGCCGGCGGCATCGACCGGGCGATCCTGTCGCTGACCTCGCCAGGGGCCCACCCGCTCAGGAAAGACGTGGCCAGGGCCCAGGCGACGCTCGCCAACGACGTGCTGGCGCAGGCGTGCCGGGAACACCCCGACCGGTACTCCGGCCTCACCGCGATCGCGCCGCAGGACCCGGAGTACTCCGCCGCGGAGATCGAGCGCGGCAAGAACGAGCTCGGCTTCAACGGCGTCATCCTCAATTCGCACGTCCAGGGCGAGTACCTGGACGACCCGAAGTTCTGGCCGGTCTTCGAGGCCGCGCAGGCCCTGGACACCCCGGTCTACCTGCACCCGAACACGGCGCCCGGGAACATGGTCGGCCCCATGCTCGACGCCGGGCTCGACGGCGCGATCTGGGGGTTCGCCGTCGAGACGGGAACCCACCTGCTCCGGCTGATCACCAGGGGCGTCTTCGACCGCTTCCCGCGGCTGAAGATGGTCGTCGGCCACCTCGGCGAGGCGCTCCCGTTCTGGATGTACCGCCTCGACTACATGCACGCCGCCACCGTCGCGTCCGGCCGGTACGAGGCGATGAAGCCCGTCGAGCTGAAGCCGAGCGAGTACCTGCGCCGCAACGTCTGGATCACCACCAGCGGCATGGCCTGGGCGCCGGCGATCATGTTCTGCCGCGAGGTGCTCGGCCCCGACCGGGTGATGTACGCGATGGACTACCCCTACGAGTACCAGGTCGACGAGGTGCGCTGGCAGGACGACCTGCCGCTCACCGTCGCGGAGAAGAAGCAGTTCTACCAGACCAACGCCGAGGAAGTCTTCGGCCTGTCACGGGGAGCATGACCGTGCCCCGTCCCAAGATCGGCGTCGAGGACCGCCTGGAGCTCCGCGTCCTGCTCGACCACCTGTGGTACGCCAAGCCCGGCTGGTTCATCGGCCGGCAGCACCTGGCCAGCCACTTCGTCATGACGCCGATGGGGGAGCTCCAGATGCACGTCAAGGCGTACTCCCCGATCCTGCAGCACAACCCTGGCTACCGGCGCAACTTCGTGTTCGGCCTCGCCAGCTGGGACAACGTCTGCGCCAAGGCCAGCGGCGAGTGGCTGTTCAAGTCGGTGCGGATCGTCAAGTGGATGGGCGAGGACGTGCCCTGGGTCGGCGGGGCCCGTGCGAAGACCGGCGCGCCGGCTGGCCCTGTTCTATGAGCCAGAACGGTGCCCGGGTTCTCCCGGTCCGCAACCCTTACACGGGGGCGGTGGACTACGAGATCACGCCGCCCACGCCCGAGGAGCTCGCGCGGACCTGCGAGCGGCTGCGGGCCGCCCAGGCCGGCTGGGCCGCGGCGCCGCTCGAGCGCCGGATCGCGGTGATGACCCGGTGGGCCGACGAGCTCGAGAAGGCGTACGGGCCGCTGTCCGCGGCCGACTTCGCCGACACGGGCGGCTGCCTGATCTCGCTGACGGCGCCGCGCGTCGCCGTCGGCAACGTGCGCGCGTGGGCGGCCGACGCGCCGAAGGCGCTCGCCGAGGCGGCCAGGACCGGCGCAAGCTCGATCATGCCGAGCGTCTCCTTCCGCACCCAGCTTGTGCCCTACCCGCTTGTCGGCGTCATCAGCCCGTGGAACGGGCCGCTGCTGCTCTCGCTGCTTGACCCGGTCCCCGCGCTGTTCGCGGGCAGCGCGGTGATCGTCAAGCCGAGCGAGGTGGCGCCGAGGTTCACCGAGCCGCTGATGGAGACCATCGGCGCCGTGCCCGAGCTCGCCGAGGTCTTCACGGTCATCACCGGCGACGGGCAGACCGGCCAGGAGCTGATCGAGCGGGTCGACCTGCTCTGCTTCACCGGCAGCGTGCCCAACGGGCGCGAGGTCGCGCAGGCGTGCGCCAGGCGGCTGATCCCGGCCTACCTGGAGCTGGGCGGCAAGGACCCGGCGATCGTCACGGCCTCGGCCGACCTGGACCGGGCGGCCACCGCGGTGCTGCGCGGCGCGGCGTCCGGCACCGGCCAGGCGTGCTTCGCCATCGAGCGGATCTACGTGCACGAGGACGTTCACGACAGGTTCGTCGACCTCCTGGTCGCCAAGGCGGCGCGGATCCGGCTCAACTTCCCTGACATCAACGACGGGGAGATCGGCCCGTTCGGCTCGGCCCGGCAGGCGCGCGTCGCCGACGAGCAGCTGGCCGACGCGCTTGCCAAGGGCGCGGTCCTGGCCTGCGGCGGGCCGTCCCGCACGCTCGGCGGCGGGCACTTCATGCGGCCGACCGTGCTCACCGAGGTCAGCCATGACATGCTGGTCATGCGGGAGGAGTCCTTCGCCCCGTTCATGCCGGTGATGCGGTACCGCACCGAGGACGAGGCGGTCGCGCTCGCCAACGACACCAGCTACGGGCTGTCCGCGGCGGTGCTCGCGGGCACCCCGCAGGAGGCCGCGCGCATCGGGGAGCGGATCAACGCGGGCACGGTCAGCCTGCAGGACACCTTCCTGACGCTGTTCAAGACCAGGGACATCGGCACGGACTCGTTCGGCGACTCCGGGATCGGCGGCGACCGGACGGGCCCCGCCTCGATCCTGCGCTTCCTGCGCAAGAAGGCGCTGCTCACCCAGTCCGCCCCGCCCGCGCCGCTGGCCCGGCCCTGAAGAGAAAGGCCCTGAAGAGAAAGGCGGCGTACACGTGAAGATCCAGGCAGCGGTCCTCTGGGAGCCGGGGGCGCGACTGTCGATCGAGGAGGTCGACCTCGACGAGCCGCGCGAGGACGAGATTCTCGTCGCCGTCGAGGCCGTCGGCGTCTGCCACACCGACGACAAGGCGCGGCAGGCCAAGCTGCCCATCGTGCCGCCGGTCATCCTCGGCCACGAGGGCTCGGGCGTGGTCGAGCGGGCCGGCGCCGCCGTCACCCGCGTCAAGCCCGGCGACCGGGTGCTGTTCACCCCGGACTACTGCGGCCGGTGCCGGCCGTGCCTGCTCGGCAGGACCCCCTACTGCGAGGACGTGATCGCGGTGACGTTCACCGGCACGCGCCGCGACGGCTCGCCCCGCGCCTACCGGGACGGCAAGCCGGTGCGCGCCTCCTTCTTCGGCCAGTCCTCGTTCGCCACCCACTCGCTGGTCACCGAGCGGAACATCGTCCCGGTGCCCCGCGACGCCCCGCTGCGCTACATGGCCGGGCTGACCTGCGGCGTGCAGACCGGCGCCGGAGCCATGCTGAGCGCCATGCCAGTCGCCCCCGGCCGTTCGGTATCGGTGTTCGGAACCGGTGCGGTGGGATTGGCGGCGGTGATGGCCGCGGCGGCCTCCGGCGCGGACGAGATCGTCGCCGTCGACCGGGTGGCGCACCGCCTGCGCCTGGCGGCCGAGCTCGGCGCGACCCATGTGATCGACACGACCGGCCGGGACCTGGCCGACGTCAGCGCCGAGGTCGTCACGGTGACCGGCGGGGGCGCGGACGTGGCCCTGGACACGACGACGAGCCCGGCGGTGATCAGGGCCGCGGTGCTGAGCCTGGCCACCTTGGGCACGTGCGGTTTCGTGAGCGGCGCCGGCGACCTCGTGCTGCCGCCGACGGCGCTGCAGCTCGGCGGGCGGAGCCTGCGCGGGATCATGGGCGGCGACATCAACCCGACCGTGTTCCTGCCCAGGCTCCTCGACCTGCACGCGCGCGGCAGGTTCCCGTTCGGCAAGCTGGTGCGGAACTACCCGTTCGCGCAGGTCAACACCGCGATCGCCGACTCCCTGTCGGGCGAGGTCATCAAGCCGGTCCTCACCTTCGCCTGACCGGCGGGCCCGGACCCGGCGCGAGGCCGCCCGCGTACTGGGCCAGATGCGCGGATGCCCCCGGTCTATCGGGCCAGATGCGCCAGCGCCCCAGTTGGCTGACGGCTTCCCGGCCACCCGGGACGGAGCCTGGTCCAGGTGTCGCGGCGGACGCCGCGCCTGGTCCAGGTGTCCGCCGCGCGGCCGGTCCTGCGGATGTGGTTGCCTGTAGTCATGGTCTTCTCCGTGAGACGATGTCCCGAACGGCGACAAATGCCGTTTATGTAACCGGCCCAATGCAGAGCATAGTTTCACTCTGCGCGATCGTCAAATTACTTTATGTCATCTTTGCTCGCCGCGCCCGCGTTTCTCGGCCTCGATATCGGCACCAGCCAGCTCAAGGCGCTGCTCGCCACCCCCGCCGGCCATGTCCTCGGCCGCGGCCGGGCGGCGTACCGGGTCACGGTCCCGGCCGCCGGCCAGGCGGAGGCCGACCCGGGGGACTGGTGGCGCGCCGCGGGAACGGCCGTCAGCGAGGCCCTCGCGCAGGCGGGTGCTCCCGAAGTCGCGGGCATCGCCGTCGCCGGCCAGATGCACGGCGTCGTGCTCTGCGACCCGGCCGGCGCCCCGCTGCGGCCGGCCATCCTCTGGCTCGACCGGCGCGCCGCCGCCGAGGCCGCGAGCTACCGCGACCTGCCGGCCGAGCTCACCGGCCCGCTCGGGAACGAGCCGTCACCCGGCATGGCCGGCCCGCTGCTGCGCTGGCTGGCCACCCACGAGCCCGCCGCCCTCGCCGCCGCCCGCTGGGCGCTGCAGCCCAAGGACTGGCTGCGGATCCGGCTGACCGGCGAGGCGGCGTCCGAACCGACCGACGCCTCGGGCACGCTGCTGTTCGACCTCACCCGCGGCGCCTGGGCGACGGCCCTGGTGCGGGCGCTCGGCCTGCCGGCAGCCATCCTGCCCGGCATCCGCGACCCGGCCCAGGCGGCCGGCCGCCTGCTGCCCGCCGCC
>DAHVAN010000286.1 GCA_027314595.1 Actinomycetota bacterium
GTCTTGTGGTACGCGCGCTACGGCCACGACCCGGCCGACACCGACGACCGCCGCGCCGCCCGGCCCTGGTACCGGCCCAAGGCGGAGCCGGCCTTCGAGGACATGGTCATCAAGCTGCGCCGGACCCTGATCGCTACCCGACTTTCCCGCAGTCGCCCAGCTCAGCCCACCAGCGATCAAATCCGCATCGTGCTCGCGGCCTGGGACGCAGCCGCCGCACAACTACGAAACTTGAGAGGTTACTGTTCCCGGCAAGGCAGGAGCGGGGCGCCGGGGGTGTGAGCGGCCCTTGTCCGGTGGCCGCTCCAGGAGCCGGCTGAAGGGCCGTGACACCCCTAGGCCCCGCGCCCTCACCTCAGGGAGTAACGAACACCCCAGTGCGAGCCGCGTAGTCGTACCGGTAGATCTCCCGCCCGCCGATATAGGCGACCTCCGCCCGCGACATCACATCGAGGGGATCCCCGGACCAGATGACGACGTCGGCGTCCTTACCAGGCGAAAGTGACCCGATCCGGTCCGCCACGCCGATGATCCGCGCCGGGTTGATCGTCACCGAGCGCAGCGCGGTGACCGGATCCAGGCCCTCCTTGACCGCGAGCGTGGCCTGATGGATCAGGAAGTGCACCGGCACCACCGGATGGTCGGTCGTGATCGCGATCATGACGCCGGCCGCCGCCAGGCGGCCCGGGTTCGCCAGCGACCGGTTCCGCAGTTCCACCTTCGACCGCGACGTGAGCAGCGGCCCGATCACGACGGGGATCCCGGCCGCGGCGATCTTGTCGGCGAGCAGGTGCGCCTCGGTGCCGTGGTCGATCACCAGGTCGTAGCCGAACTCCGCCGCGAGCCGCATCGCGGTCGCTATGTCGTCGGCGCGGTGACAGTGCTGCCGCCACGGGATCTCCCGGCGCAGTACCCGGCCGAGCGCCTCGAGCTTCAGGTCCCGCTCAGTCGCCCCGCTTCGTTCGGGGGAATGATCTTCTTGCTTCGCCAGGTAGTTGCCGGCCTCGACGAACGCGGACCTGATCACCGCCGCCGTGCCCAGCCGGGTGGAGGGGGTTTCCTTCTTCTCGCTGTAGACGCGCTTGGGGTTCTCGCCGAGCGCGGACTTCAGGCCGGCCGGCTCGCGGAGCACCATCTCGTCCACGGTGCGGCCCCAGCAGCGGACCGCGACCGTCTGGCCGCCGATCGGGTTGCCTGAACCGGGGTTGATGTTCACCGCGAGCACGCCGCCGGAGATGGCGTCGCGGAAGCCCTCTTCGGCCGGGTTGATCGCGTCCAGCGCTCTGATATGGGCTTGCACCGGACCGGTCAGCTCGTTGGTGTCCGAGCCGGCCCAGCCTTCGCCTTCCTCGTACACGCCGAGGTGGGCGTGCGCGTCGATGAAGCCGGGGAGCACCCACTTGCCGGCCGCGTCGACGGAGTCCGTGCCGGGCGGGGGCTCGAAGCCGGGTCCGGCCACAGCCGCGATCTTGCCGTCGATCATCAGGACCGTCCCGCCTTCGACGGGATCGCCCTCGACGGGAACGACACGCCCGCCCGTGATCGCGATGCTGTTGCTGGTCACGCCACCGCCCTTTCAGTGTGAAGTTTGCCGGGTTTATCTTAGGCAGCGACCCTGGCGGCCTACTCGTCCGGCGTGGCAGGCCCGCACGCCCGCGTTCCCCGCGCGGCCGTGCCCGCGCGGCGGGCGGCGCCCGCGGCAAACCGGCCCGCGGCAAACCGGCCCGCCTGGCTGCCGGTCACCGCGCGCCGGTCACCGCGCGCCGGTCACCGCCCGGCCCTTGGCGTTGCGCACCGCCTCCTTCAGCGTGGCGAGATCGTAAGCCCCGTAGTGCCGCCTGCCGTTGATGAAGAACGTTGGGGTGCCGGAGACGGTGGCCAGGTCGGCGGAGTCGACGTCTTCGGCGATCCGGGACGCGCCGGAGTGCTTGCGCAGGTCGGCGCGGAACCTGTCGGTGTCAAGGCCCAGGCGGGCCGCGTACCCGAGCAGGTCGCTCGCCGTCAGCGCGCCCTGGTGGTCCATCAGCGTGTCGTGCATCTCCCAGAACCTGCCCTGCGCTTGCGCGGCCTCGGCCGCCTCCGCCGCGAGCTGCGCGTGCGGGTGCACGTCGGTGAGCGGCAGGTGCCGGAAGACGAACCGCAGCTCGCCGTGCTCCCTGAGCAGCTCGCGGAGGGCGGGCTCTGCCTGCCCGCAGAACGGGCACTCGAAGTCGCCGTACTCGACGAGCGTGACGAGCGCGCCGTCCTCCGGCCCGCGGATGTGGTCGCGTTCGGGGTCGACGGGCACGGCCAGGTCGGTGACCGTGGCCGCGGTGCCGAGCAGCGCCCGCAGCCGGGCCCGCGCCGGCAACAGGCTGATGCCGCGGAAGATCGCCCAGGTGAGGAGCGTCGCGCAGATCGCGCCGGACAGGACGCCGAGCTTGGCCTGCGCTAGCTCTGTGCCGGTGAACGCGAGAGACGCGATGAGCAGCGAGACGGTGAACCCGATGCCGGCCAGCGTGCCGACGCCGGCCACCGCGCCCCAGCCGACCGGTGGCGCGATCTTCCGCTTCGTGACCTTGCTGACGAGCCACGCGGTGCCCGCGGTGCCGATCGGCTTGCCGGCCAGGTACGCGATCATGATGCCGAGCGTGGCCGGGGACGTGTAGGCCTTCGCCAGGAACGAGCCGCTGATCACGATGTCGGCGTTGGCCAGCGCGAACACCGGGACGATCACGTAGCTGGCCCACGGGTGGTAGAGCTCCTGCAGCCGCTCGTTCGGCGAGATGGCGGTCCGCACCACCTCCCGCGCCTCCTGCGCGAGCCGCGCCGTGGGCTGCTCGCGGAACAGCCGGAACGCGTCGGTGGCCTGCTCGAGGTCCTCACGCGCGGCCGGGTACGCACAGGTCAGCAGCCCGATGACCAGCCCTGTGACGATCGGGTCCACCCCGGACTCGAAGAACGCCACCCAGGCCGCCAGCCCGAGCAGCAGGTAGACCGGGCCGTCGCGGACGCCGCGGCGCCGGACGTACCCGCTGGCCACGAGCAGCGCGGCGCCGATGACCAGCGGCACCGCCCTCACGTCGCTGCTGTAGAAGATCGCGATGACCGCGAGCCCGGCGAGGTCGTCGACGACCGAGAACGTCAGCAGGTACGTGCGCACCCGGTCAGGCAGCCGGCTGCCCCCGGCCAGCGCGAGCGCGCCGAGCGCGAACGCGGTGTCGGTGGACATCGCGGCGCCCCAGCCGTGCGCGGTTGGCCGGCCGGCGTTGATGGCCAGGTAGATCGCGATCGGGACGAGCATGCCGCCGAGCCCGGCGAGCAGCGGCAGCGTCAGCCTGCTGCGTATCCGCAGCTCTCCCATGTCCCATTCGCGCCGCGCCTCGAGCCCGACGACGAGGAAGAACAGCGTCATCAGCCCGGAGTTCACGAACGTCCGCAGGTCCATGGACATCCCGTGGCCGCCGGCGCGGACGGCCAGTTCGGCGCCCCAGAACCGCTGGTAGCCGGTGCTGCTGACGTTAGCCCAGATCAGCGCGGCCAAGGTCGCCGCGGCGAGGATGGCGGCGCTGCCCGTCTCGGCGCGAAGGAACCGCCGCAGCGGGGTCAGCCGCCACGACGCCCACGCCGTCCTGCCCGCCTGATCGCCGTCCCGCTGTTCCGCGAGCGCGGGCGGAACTGCCCCCGGGCCGTCCGGCGGAACTGCCCCCGGGCCGCCCGTCTGCTCCGTCTCGCTGCCCCGTCGCGGGCCGGCCTCGGTCATGCCCTGATTGTCTCCCGCGCGATCGCGGAGCGCAGACCCGAGGCCGGCTGGCGGCCGGCCGGCGGCGTGGCGGAGAATCACCGTCATGGCACAAGGTCAACCGGACGAGCGCGTCGCCGCCGCCGCCGCGCACTGGGGTGCGCGCTTCACCGCGAACGGCACCGACTACGGCGACTTCACCGCGACCATGAGCAGGATCACCCGCTGGGACGACTGGTGCCGTGAGTGGGGGAACACCGCCCGGCGCTACGAGCAGCTTGCCGAAAGCTGCGAGAACGTCGGTCACCTCGTCACGGCCGCGGGCGCCTGGCGGCGCGCGGCGCTGTGCTGGCATTGGGGCAAGTTCGTGTTCGTCGACCACCCTGGCGAACAGCGCGCCGCGCACGAGCGCGCCGTCGCCTGCTACCGCAACGGGGCGAGGGCGCTCACCCCTCCCGCCGAACTCGTGCAGATCCCGTACGGCGACACGAGCCTGCCCGCCTACCTGCGCGTCCCGGCCGGCCCGGCGGCCCGCAAGCCCGTCGTGATCATGCTGCCGGGCCTGGACTCCACCAAGGAGGAACTGCAGGCCACCGCCGAGTACATGCTGGCCCGCGGCCTGGCCACGATCGCCGTCGACGGCCCGGGGCAGGGTGAGTCCGAATACGCGCTGGCGATCGAGCCCGGCTATGAGCGGGTCGCCACCGCCGCTGTCGACTACCTGGCCAGCCGATCCGATATCGACGACGGCAACGTCGGCGTGTTCGGGGTGAGCCTTGGCGGTTACTACGCCGCCCGCGCCGCCGCCTACGAGCCCAGGCTCAAGGCGACCGTCTCGCTGGCCGGCCCGTACCGCTTCGACCTGGACTGGGACGACCTGCCGCCGCAGACAAGGGCCACCTTCCAGTTCCGTTCCGGCGCGGCGAGCGAGGCCGAGGCGCGCAAGCGCGCCGGGCTGCTGACCCTGGAGGAGGCCGCGCGGCGGATAACCGGCCCGCTGCTCGTCGTGGGCGGCGGCAAGGACCGGCTGGTCCCCGCCTACCACGGCGAGCGCATCGCCAGCGAGGCGGACAACGCCGAGCTTGTCATCTACCCGGACGGCAGCCACGGGGTGACCAACAGGGCGTTCGAGTCCCGGTCGCGGATGGCCGACTGGCTGGCCGGCCACCTGTGCGGCGACCTGTGCGGCGACCTGTCCGGCCACCTGTCCGGCGACCTGGGAGGCTGACGCCGATGCCGACGCACGAGGTCACCAACCAGCCCCCGCCGCTGGCCGGCTACGACGCGTCCGACGACCCGGCCCTGCTCGACGCGCTCCGCCGCGAGGGCGCCGGCTGGGCCGAGCCGGGGATCCGCCAGCTCGGGCGCCTCGCCGGGGACGAGAAGGCGCAGGAGAACGGCCGCCTCGCCAACGAGCACCCGCCGGCGCTGCGCACCCACGACCGCTACGGCCACCGGGTCGACGAGGTGGAGTTCCACCCTTCCTGGCACGAGCTGATGGCCGTCGCGATCCACCACGGGCTGCACGCGACGCCGTGGCGCGAGCGGCGTCCTGGGGCCCACGTCGCCCGCGCGGCCGGCCTGTACGTCTGGGGTCAGGCCGAAGCCGGCCACCTCTGCCCTGTCTCGATGACGTACTCCATCGTGCCCGCGCTGCGCCACTCCCGCGAGCTTGCCGCGCAGTTCGAGCCGCTGCTCAGCGCGACGCACTACGATTTCGGCCTGCGCCCGCCGCTGAGTAAGAACGGGCTGCTCGCCGGCATGTCCATGACCGAGAAGCAGGGCGGCTCCGACCTGCGCGCGAACACCACGACGGCCACCCCGGCGGGCGACGGCAGCTACCGGATCACCGGCCACAAGTGGTTCACCTCCGCCCCGATGGGCGACCTGTTCATGGTGCTCGCGCAGGCCCCGGCCGGGCTGTCCTGCTTCCTGCTGCCGCGGATCGCCCCCGACGGCACGCGCAACCCCATGCGGCTGATGCGCCTGAAGGACAAGCTCGGCAACCGCTCCAACGCCTCCGCCGAGGTCGAGTACGAGGACGCGGCCGCGTGGCTCGTGGGGGAGGAGGGGCGAGGCGTCCGGGTCATACTCGAGATGGTGAACTCGACCCGGCTGGACTGCGTGCTCGCCGCCGCGACCGGGATGCGACTGGGCGTCACGCACGCGGCGCACCATGCCGCGCACCGCAAGGCGTTCGGCGCGAACCTCATCGAAGCGCCGCTGATGGCGAACGTGCTCGCGGACCTCGCGGTCGAGTCCGAGGCGGCGACCACGGTCGCGCTGCGGCTAGCCGGGGCGACCGACCGCGCCGCCCGCGGCGACGAGGCCGAGGCGGCGTTCCGCCGGCTAGCCCTGGCCGTGACCAAGTACTGGGTGTGCAAGCAGGCCCCGGCGCACGCCGCCGAGGCGCTCGAATGCCTGGGCGGCAACGGCTACGTCGAGGAGTCCGGGATGCCCAGGCTGTACCGCGAGGCCCCGCTCGGGTCCGTCTGGGAGGGTTCGGGCAACGTCGCCGCGCTCGACGCGCTGCGCGCGCTGACCCGCCAGCCGGAGGCCGCCGAGGCGTTCTTCGCCGAGCTTGAGCTGGCCGCGGGCGCCGATCGCCGCCTGGACGAGGCGATCGCTCGGCTGCGCAAGGAGGCCGCCCACCCCGCGGAATCAGCCGCCCGCCGCCTCGCCGAGGCCATGGCCGTCACCTTGCAGGCGGCCCTGCTGGTCCGGCACGGCCACCCCGCCGTCGCGGACGCGTTCGCCGCCACCCGGCTCGCGGGCGACCGCGGCCACGCCTACGGCACGCTCCCGCCCGGCATCGGTACCGAGCCGATCATCGCCCGCGCCGCTCCCGCCCATTAAAACCCCATCTATCCCGAACGATGCCGCGCGTCTGTCCAGCGCCACGTTCCCGCGTCGCGGGCCGGGGCGAGCAGCCGGCCGCCAGCGGCGGCCGCCAGTCGTCCGGTGTGGCGGGCCCGCCGGCGGGCCTGCGCCCGCCCGCCTCACCGTCCCTGGCGTTCCCTTCCGGCATGGGCACGGCTGGCCCGGGCCGCGGCCGGGGGGCCCGCGGTCACCGCCGCCGAGCCGGGGCCGGCCGTCACGGCGACGGCGACCGCCCGGCCCGCGGTCCCTCCCCCGATCTCATCATGCGGGCGCTGGGGGCCACCCACCTCACGGATGAGGCGGCACCGCGGCGCGCTGACCGGATGGCGCACGACGCGAACCGGGCATCAGCAACTCGGTTCCCGTGCGTCCCGTGGCCGCCGCCCGCCGCCGGTTCCCGCGGCCCGGGCCGCGGCAGACCGGCCGCGGCAGACCGGGCCGCGGGCCCCGCTCGCCGGCGGGCAACGGCCAGGGCAGGACAGTGCTCGGCGCAAAAGCCACCAGGATCGCCCGGACGACGTGGTTCCGCGCCGTGTCCGCCTGCCTGCGCCGCCTCCGCCCGCCGACCAACCCGACGAGTTTTTGAAATGTTCCGGTTAAGCGCTGTTATAACGACACTTCCGGTGGACATTTACCTTGATGGCCTGCCCGGCAGGGTCCCGCTCGCCCCAGGCGCCGCCGGCGCCACGCCGGCCACCACCGGCCACGGCGGACCGGGCATGAGCGCGCGCGGGGCGGGACGTGGATCACGTGCCGCCCCGCGCGCTGCCCGGGCCGGGCGCCCCGGTCAGGCGGACGGGCCGCTGGCCAGCGTCACCGTCGCGGTGTGCGACTGCCCGTTGATGTCGGTCCAGCCGATGCTGATCTTCTGGCCCGGGTGGTAACCCACGAGGATCCGCGAGATTTCGGTGCCCGAAGTGACCGGCTGCCCGGCGACCGAGGTGACCACGTCCTGCGCGGTCAGTCCGGCCGCGTAGGCCGGCGTGCCAGGCACCGTGCCCGCGAGCACGACGCCGGAGCCGTCGGAGCCGCCGATCGACACGCCGAGGAAAGCGGTCGCGCCGATGTGCACGGTCGAGGACGACTGGCCGGCCTCGATCTGCCGCGCGATCGACACCGCGGTGTTGATCGGGATCGCGAAGCCCTGCGTGGTGCTTGCCGAGCCCGAGGACGAGGACGAGGACCCGTTGTCGCCGAAGCCGTTCCCGTTCCCGAACCCGCCGAACCCGTTGCCGAACTGGAAGCTGGACGAGGCGGCGGTGTCCACGCCGATCACCTGGCCGTACGCGTTGACGAGGGAGCCGCCCGAGTCGCCGGCCTGGATGCCCGCGTTGGTCTCGATCAGCCCGCTCAGCTGCTCGGAGGTGCCCGAACTCTGGTCAGTGGCGGTGATCGACTGGTTCAGCGCCGTGACCGCGCCCGGCGCGACCGACGGGGCGCCTCCGACGCCGCCCGCGTTGCCGAGCGCCACCACCCGGTCGCCGACCTGCGCCGAGGAAGAGTTGCCGATCGCCGCGGTCGTCAGCCCGGAGGCGCCAGATAGCTGAAGCACGGCGATGTCCTGGCTCTCGTTGTAGCCGACCACGGTCGCCTTGTATGTCTTGCCGTTCCCGATGTCGGTGACGCTCACCGACGTGGCGCCGTTGATCACGTGGTTGTTGGTAAGCACCTCGCCGTTGGATGTCAAGACGATGCCGGTGCCCTTGGCGGTCGCCTGGGCGTAGCCGAGGTTCGACGTCACGTCGACCAGGGCTGGGGAGACCCGGCTGGCGATCTGGGTGGTGGTCAGCATCGTCTTCGATGTGGCGGTCGCGTTGCCTGACGGCGTGCTTGCGTGCGACAGGGCGAGGGCCGCGCCGGCGCCCGCGGCGAGGGCTACGAACGCGGTCGCGGTCAGCCCGAGCACGTGCCGGCCGCGCGAGCGGCGCGGCGGCTCGGGCACTGGGTATGCACCGTACGGGTACTGTGCGAAAGGCTCACTCATCTGTCCTGCCACCCCGAGTTCTGTAGCGGATTCTCGGCTGTTACGTCTTGAGGATCGGCCGTGAACCTGGACGGAGCCCAAGGGAACAGTCTGGCGAAGCTACCGGTTCCCTGAACGTTTCCTGACGATCTTCAGCTTCGCGGGCACGTCCCTCGCGGCCGCCGCCTGGTCGGCTTGCACGAGGGCCCGCAGGTCGGCGTCGCTGGCCAGCCCGCGGGCGGACACGGTGGCGACGGCCTTGCCGCGCAGCGGGGCAGTCACCCAGGAGCGCCGCGCGGCCTCAAGCGCCGCGTCCGCGACCAGCTCACGCAGGCCTGCCCTGGCGTGCCGCGGAGCGTACGTGCCGACGCAGGCGACCGCGCGCCCGAGCAGTTCCTCGGCCGCGGCGGGCGTGAGCTGCCCGCGGCGGCCGTCGCCAGCATCGCTGCCGGCGTCAAGCCGCCGCCGCCGAACCGTTCGAGGTGCCCCAGGTGCCCGCTCGTGCTCGTGACCAGCGACGCCCGGCAGCGGACGCTCATCGCCACACGGCCGCTGGCCGGCCTGGTCCCGGCGAGCGGTCCCGCGACGAGCGCCAGTTCCATCGGCTTCATGCCGGGCACGGTCGCGAACCGCCACACGCTGGCACCGCCGGCCTGCTCGCGATCGGTCACGGCGCCGTTCGCGACGCACTCCCAGTCGGCCGGCGCCGCCACCGACAGCGACATCGCGGCAGGAAGGTCCGGCTGGTCGAAGCAGCAGAACAGTTCCGGCGCCATCGCGGGATAGCACACCACCTGCGCGTAGCCGGTGCCGTCCAGAGGGTCGGTGAACAGGGTCAGCGCCTGTTCCGGCGGCGCCTGCGCCTCGACGGTGAGCGTGTTGTCGGCCGCCAGCCCGGCCAGCGCGAGCCGCCCGTCCACGGGCGCGTCCAGCGGCACGCCGTTGAGCACCGCGCTGCCCGTGACGGCGACCCTGACGTCCGCGAAGGTCGCCGCGCCCGGCTCGGCGCAGCGGAACCTGATCGTCACCCGCGACCGCACCGGCTCCGCCCTCGAGCCGGTCACGCCGGTCAGGTCGAGGAAAAGCTCGTAGGAATCGACGGCGACCAGGGCCGCCCTCGCCCTCGCTTGCGCTGCACTGACCGCGGGCACCCAGCCATTATGCAAAACATCGGACAGTCATCCCGAACGAACCGGGGCTTTCTCCATCCGGCGATACCGCCTCCCCAGCCGTGGCGGACACAGGGCCGGACCCCGCGGCGGTCACCCGAGCCCGAGGACCCGCTCCGCGTTGAGCCCGGCGACCTTCGCCTTGTCGGCCGGGCTCAGCGGGAGCGCGTCGAGCATGGCCCGCCCTGCCGCGTGCGCCCCGAACGGGTAGTCCACGCTGAACAGCACGCGATCCACCCCGAGAACGGAGATGGCGCACAGCACCGGGGGCAGGCTGAACATGCCGCTCGTCGTCACCCACACGTGCCGCAGGAAGTACTCGGACGGGGCGCCGGCCAGCCCGGTCACCGACGCCGGGAGCACCTGGTCGACGCGCGCCAGCATGAACGGGATCATCTCGCCGCCGTGGCCGATGATCAGCCGCAGCCCCGGATGGCGGTCGAAGACGCCGGAGAGGACCATCCGCAGCGCGTGCAGGCCGGCCTCCGCGTGCCACCCCCACGCGTTGGCGGCGAGCGCCGCGCCGACCGCGGGCGCCAGCCCGCCGAACAGCACCTCGCGGACGGCCGCGGGCGGCTGCGCCGGGTGCAGGTACAGCGGCACGTCGAGCCGTTCGAAGCGGGACAGCAGCGGCTCGAACCGCGGGTCGTCGAGGAACGCGCCGTCGGTGCCGAGCGTGCTGTGCACGAGCCCGCCTGCGAAGCCGAGGTCGCTCACCGCGCGCTCGAGCTCGCCGGCGGCGGCCGACGGGGAGGACGTGGGCAGCGTGGCGAACCCGGCGAGCCGGCCCGGGTGCGCGGCCACCGCCGCGGCCAGGTAGTCGTTCGCCCGCCGCGCGGCGGTCACGCCCGCCGCGCCGGGCAGCCCCTGGGCGGCGGGCTGCACGTGCGATATGACCTGCATGTCGATGCCCGCGGCGTCCATGTCCGCGAGCCGCGCCTTGCCCAGGTCGCGCAGCGCCTCGTCGAGCCGGCGGCCATCCGGGCGCGCCAGTATCCCGGTGCCCGGCGCGGCGGCGAGGTCCGGCGTCCAGAAGTGCTCTTCGAGAGCAATCGTTCGCATCCGATCATTGTGGCCGCAGCCAGCGCCTTGCCGCCAGTGATTGCGGCCGCGCGGGGCCCAGCCGGCGGACGCAACCGCGGCGGCGGCGCCAGCAAAAGGGGCCCCTTACTCGGGCACGGGCCCGGCGGCCGCGGCGTCGCCCATCGCGGGCAGCCATTCGCCTTCGGCGGTCATCCAGTCCTTCGGCACGAAGAGCCGCTCGCGCACCGCCATGAACAGCAGGTACGGGATCAGGTCGACGGACCGGCGCAGGAACCACCTGGTGCCCTTGGTGGCCATCCAGATGAGGTCGTCGCGGCGGCTCGGCCCGGGGGCGGAGGGCTCAGGGTCGGGCCTTGCTGCCAGGTCGTGCCCGGCCGCGGCGAGGCGGTCCCAGAACCGGCAGGCGATCAGCCGGTGCCCGCGCTCGTTGGGGTGCAGCCTGTCCACCGACCAGTTGCGCCTGTCGTAGGTCTGCGGGTCGCGCGCCGCGTCCCAGTGCAGCGTGCCGTGCCTGGCGGCCACCTTGTCCAGTTCGGCGTTCACGGCCTGCATCCGCCGCGACAGCGGCCTGGCCAGCCCCGCCGGCAGCCCGAACATCCGGCCCGGGTCCGGCAGCCGCATGGTCAGCACGGTCGCGCCGCGGTCCCTGAGCGCGGCGACCGTGCGGGCGGCGCACTCCCCGGTCCGCGCCGGGTCGAATCCGGCGCGCAGCGTGTCGTTGATGCCGACGACCAGGCTGGCGATGTCCGGCCGCAGTTCGAGCGCCTCCGGAAGCTGGTCTCGTTCCACGTGCCGTGCCTGCGCGCCGAGCACGGCGAGGTTGTGCAGTTCCGGGTCGGGCAGCCCGGCGGCGAGGTGCTGCGCCCAGCCGCGCCAGCCGCCGCCCGGGGCGGGGTCGCCCATTCCGATGGTGATCGAGTCACCGAGCGTCACGATCCGGGTCATGCCCTTACCTGCCCGGGGAAACCGATCGGGTCTGCGCTTGTCAGGCCCTCGTGAACCGAGACGAGGGCGGCGACCGAGGCGGCCCAGCCGAATTCCTCCGCCCTGGCGCGCGCCGCCGCGCGCCGCGCGGCGCGATCCCTGGCGAGCAGGTCGCGCACCCCGCCCGCGAAGTCCTCGCCGCGAACGGCGACCCCGGCGGCGCCGATGACCTCGGGCAGCGCGCTGTCCGCGCTGACCACCACGGGGGTGGCGCAGGCGAGCGCCTCAAGGGCCGCCAGCCCGAACGTCTCCACGGGTCCGGGCGCGAGGACCGCGTCGGCGCTGGCGAGCAGGGTGGCCAGCTGCTTGGGATCGGTGACGAAGCCGGCGAACCGCACCGGCAGCGACCTGCGCCGCGCGGCGCGCTCGAGGCGGCCGCGCAGCGGCCCGTCCCCGGCGACGACGAGCACCGCGTCCAGGCCGGCGGCGCGCAGCCCGGCCAGTGCCGCCAGCGAGCGGTGCGGTTTCTTCTCCACCGACAGCCGGCCGCAGTGCACGAGCAGCGTCTGCCGGGGCGCCGCGTAGCGCTCCCGCGCCGCGGCGCTGTACCGCTCGGGGCTGAACAGCTCCAGGTCGACGCCGAGCGGGATCCGCGTCAGGTTCGGCGCGCCGATCCGCTCGAACTCGGCCGCGGCCCACCGGGTGGTGCAGACGATCCGCTGGTAGTCGCGCACGCTGCGGCGGTTGAGCGCGTCGGCGATCGCGGTGGCCATGTCGCCGAGCAGGCGGCTGCGCCACCGGGACATGCCAGAGACGTCGGCGGGCAGGCTGAGCAGCCCGGTGAGGCTCTCGTGCGAGACCATCACCGCGGGCACCCCGTGCGCACGCGCCCAGCGGCCGGTCCAGCGCAGCGTGGTACGGTCCGACACCTCGAGCCGGTCCGGCCGCAACTCGGCGAGCAGCGCGGCGAGCCCCCGGCGCCGCAGCAGTGCCCGGTAGCCGCCGGTGAACGGCACGACCGGCCCGTACCTGGTGATCACCCGGCCCTGCGCGGTCTGCTCGTCGCCGCGGCGCCGGCCGGGCACGATGAGCACCGGCTCGTGCCCCGCCGCCAGATACCCGGCCCCCAGTTCGCGCAGCGCGGTACGCATGCCGCCAGAGCGTGGTCCCACGTAGTTGGCCAGCCTGACGACCTTCATGCGGCCATCCTCGGCTGGGCCGCTTCGGCGCCGAGCACGGCGGCGTAGTGCCCGGTCAGCTCGCTGACCAGGGCGGGCCAGGACCTGCCGAGCACCCGGCGCCTGGCGGCCTCGCCCATCCGGGCGCGCAGCGGCGGGTCCGCGGCGAGCCTGCCGGCCGCGGCGGCGAGCGCGTCGCCGTCGCCCGGCGGAACCAGGAATCCGGTCACGGCCTCGGTCACCAGGTCCAGCGGGCCGCCCGCGGCCGGCGCGATCACCGGCAGGCCGCTCGCGCAGGCCTCCTGGACCGTCTGGCCGAAGGTCTCGAACGGCCCGGTGTGCACGAAGACGTCAAGGCTGGCGTAGATCCGCGCCAGGTCCTCGCCGTGCCGCGTGCCGAGGAAGACCGCCGAGGGAAGCGCCTGCCGCAGTTCCTCCTCCATCGGGCCGCCGCCCGTCACGGCGAGCCGGACGCCGGGCAGGCCGGCGATGGAGGCGAGCAGGTCGACCCGCTTCTCGGCGGCGAGCCGCCCCACGTAGCCGACGATCACCTCCCCGCGCGGCGCGATCTCGGCGCGCAGCCGCTCGTCGCGCCGCGCCGGGTGGAACCGGTCGGCGTCCACGCCGCGGCCCCACAGCCGCACTCGTTCCATGCCGTGCTCGCGCAGGGCGGCGGCCGTCGCGCTGGACGGCGCGAGGGTCCGGTCCGCGGCGTTGTGGATGTCGCGCAGCCAGCGCCACGCGAACGCCTCGGTGACCGCACCCAGCCGGTAGGCCCTGGCGTAGGCCGGCAGGTCGGTCTGGTAGACGGCGACCGTCGGCAGGCTCATCGCCCTGGCCACCCGGCTGCCCCAGGCGCCGAGCGCGACCGGGCTGGCCAGGTGAACGATCTCGGCGCGGTGCCTGGCGATCGCGCGGCGGGTCCGCGGCGCCGGCAGGCCGAGGCGGAACGTCGGGTACCCGGGCAGCGGGACGGACGGGACCCGCTCCACCGGGTAGGGGAGCCGGGCGTCGGCGCCGGCGGTGGCGCGGGCCGGCTCCGGGGCGATGACCAGGGGCTGGTGGCCGCTGCGGACCAGGTTCTCCGCCACGCGCACTACGCAGTGCGCGACGCCGTTGACGTCTGGCGGGAACGACTCCGCAATGATGGCGATCCTCATGCCCTCACGCTCGCCCATGCGGTGTCCGCATCCCCCAAGGCGCCGTTACGGCCGGACGAACTGTCGATGACAATTCACGGACGCCCGGCCAAGGACGCCCCCCGCCCCGCGAACCCTCCGGCCCCGCGAACCTGCCCGCCCCGCGAACCCTCCGGCCCCTACCGCACGGAAGAACCTCCCGCCCGGCGGTGTTGGCGTTGTGCGTGGTGCGAACCGACGCTTCCCTGACCCTGGCCGGAGTGCCGCTTTCCGTGCTCGACCTGGCCCCGATCCCGGCCGGCGGCACCGCGGGCGAGGCGCTGCGCGCGACGATCGCGCTGGCCCGCGAGGCCGAACAGCTCGGCTTCACCAGGTTCTGGGTGGCCGAGCACCATGGCATGCCCGGCATCGCCAGTTCTTCGCCACCTGTCCTCATCGGGCACATCGCCCAAGCCACGTCGCGGATCAGGGTCGGGTCGGGCGGCGTGATGCTGCCCAACCACACCTCGCTGGTGATAGCCGAGCAGTTCGGCATGCTCGAGGCGCTGCACCCGGGCCGCATCGACCTCGGCATCGGCCGCGCGCCAGGCACCGACCAGGCCACCGCCGCGGCGCTGCGCCACCGCGGCCCCGACGATTTTCCCCGCCAGCTCACCGACCTGCTCGGGTTCTTCACGGGGCAGTGGCCGGCCGGCCACCCGTACGCCACCGTCCGCGCGGTGCCCGGCGAGGGCGCCGGGCCGGACATGTGGCTGCTCGGCTCGAGCGGCTACAGCGCCCAGGTGGCCGGGATGCTCGGCCTGCCGTTCGCCTTCGCCCACCACTTCAGCCCGGCCAGCACGCTCCCGGCGCTTGCCCTGTACCGGGACTCGTTCCGTCCGTCGGAGCTACTCGCCAGGCCGCATGCGATGGTCGCCGCGTCGGTGATCTGCGCCGCCACGGACGAGCGCGCCCGCTACCTGGCCGGCTCCTCCGCGCTGTCCTTCCTGCGGCTGCGCCAGGGCCGTCCGGGCCAGGTGCCGTCCCCGGAGGAGGCCGCCGCCTACCCGTACGGCGACCTGGAGAAGGCGTTCATCGCCGACCGGCAGTCCACCCAGCTCATCGGCGCCCCCGAGACGGTCCGCGGCGGCCTGGAGGACCTGCTCAAGCGCACCGGGGCCGACGAGCTGATGATCACCACCCAGACCTACGACCCCGCCGACCGCCTGCGCTCCTTCCAGCTGGTAGCCGAGTCCGCCCGCGGCTAGCCAGCCCCGCCGCCGCCAGGCCGGAGCCCGCCGTCGGCTTTGTTCCGGCTTTCTGTCGTCGGCAGCAGGAACCCGGAACAAAGCCCGGCCTGGCGGCGCGAGCGCCGGATGTCCGCGGTCACGCGTCCCGGCGGCTGACGATGACGAACGTCACGGCGACCAGGGCGGCGGCGAGCGCCACGAAGATGCCGGTCTCGATGCCCTGGAAGGCCCAGTACCGGCTGGCCGGCTGGTACCTGACGTACTGCCGGAACCCCAGGTGCTGCATGCACGACAGCGCGGCGGCCGGATGGTTCTGCCCCTGGGACAGGCCGGACTCGCAGGCGGGCGGGACGGCACTGGCCGACACGTTCGGACCGATGTTCGGCCCGCCCTGAAGTCCGAGCTTGCCGCCGCTGGGCGTGACCACCCCCGAGGCTATCTGCCATGCCGCCCCGGACGGCACGTAGTTCGCCGTGAGCGCGTACACGTGGGTGACGGCGCCAAGGTAGTGCAGCCGTATCCACTGGGCGACCAGCAGGCGCACCGCGACGTAGGCGGTTACGGTGAGCCCGATCGCGGGCACCGTGCGGCGCGTCATGGTGCCGCAGGCGATGCCGAGCGCCATGGCGAACAGGGCGTAGCCGACCGGGACGATGCCCATGATGTCGAAGCGCCCGAAGTTGAACTCGTCCGCCTGCAGCGCGTTGTCTGGACCGGACCACCAGGTGACAAGACCCGAGACGACACCGCAGAGGACGGCCGCGCCGAGCAGCAGCCAGCCGGCCTTGAACGCGAGCCAGCGCCGCCGCGTCACGCTCTGCGTCCACGCGTACTGGCTGGTGCCGGTCTCGAGCTCGTGCGCCACCAGCGGCGCGCCGGCCAGCATCCCCAGGACGACCGGCACGCCCAGCGTCATGATCACGGCAAAGCCGACCGCGTGGCTGCCGAGGAACAGCTTGTCCGGCAGGCCGGCGCAGGTGCCGGACGCGGTGCAGCCGGCAAGAGCCGAGTGCCACTGGGACGCCATCTGCACCCCGGTGACCGCCAGCAGCGCCGTGAACGCCGTCAGCAGCCCCAAGGCGGCCAGGGCCTGCCCGCGGTACTGCCGCCAGACCAGGTAGGTCATCGTGATCACGCGTCCCTGTGGCGGACCACGTAGAACGCGACCGCGACCAGGGCGGCGGCCACCGCCACGTAGATGCCGGTCTCGATGCCCTGGAAAGCCCAGTAGCGGCTCATCGGCTGGTAGGTGACGAACTGGCGGTAGCCCGCCTTCTGCAGGCACCCGAGGACGGCGTTCACCGTGGCGTTGGAGGGGCCCCCTGGTCCGCCGGCGCTGGCGGGAATCAGCTTCTGGCAGGCGGCCGGCAGCGACGTGCCCGGCACGCCGTCGATAGTGAACCTGCCGAGCTGCCCGGTCACGACCTGCCCGGCCTTGTCGACGAGGCCGCCCGTGATCCCCAGCGAACCCGCCGGGGGGTTGTAGCTGGCCGCCACCCCGTAGTAGGTGGTGACCGGGCTCATGAAGTGCATCCGGACGTCCTGGGAGATCCACAGCCGCATTCCGATGAACCCGCCGATCGCGATCGCGATCGCCGGGAGCGTCCGGCGCAGCACGGCGCCGGCCGCGATGCCGAGCGCCGTGGCGAACGCCGCGTACCCGGCAGGGACGAGCCCTTGCTGGTCGAAGTAGTTCGCCTGGAACGCGTTGGCGAACGCGGCGTTGCGCGGGCCTGACCACCAGGTGACCAGGGCCGAGATCACGCCGCCCCAGACTGCGGCGGCCAGCAGCAGCCAGCCGATCCTGACCGCCAGCCAGCGCGTCCGGGTCACGCTCTGCGCCCAGGCGAAGTCGCTGGTGCGGGCCTCGAATTCGCGCGCCACCAGCGGCGCGCCCACCAGCGCACCGAACAGTGCCGGCGCCATCATGCTGATGATGGCGAAGTCGTGGCCGAGCACGCTGCCGAGCGCGGTGGCGCCCTGGTGCAGGTTGCCGCACGTGCCGCTGGAGGTGCAGGAAGCCAGCAGCGTGTGCCACTGCGCGGCCATCTGGAACCCGGTGACGAGCATCACCGCGGCGAACACGGCGAGCACCAGCGCGGCGATCAGGGCCTGCAGGCGGTACTGCCGCCAGGTCAGCCAGGTCATTTGTCTTCTCCGACCGCGGTGAGGGGGGCGTACGCCTCGGGCGCGTCGGCGCCCATGTAGCCGAGCACGAGTTCTTCCAGGCTGATGTCCTCCGCCTCGTAGGCAGGGTCGATGACCGGGCCGTTCGGCCGCACGAGCAGGCGCACCTGGCGCGGCGTGCGCACCGCGTGCACCAGGTGGTGCGTCTTCTCCAGCGCGGCGGTGTCCTTGCGCGGCCCGACGAGCACCGTGTGCGACGCGAGCAGGTCGGCGACGTCGCCGCAGAGCTGCACGCGGGACCTGGACACCAGGATGAGGTGGTCGCTGACCCGTTCCAGGTCGGCGATCAGGTGCGACGACAGCACCACGGTGAGCTCCCCGCCGGCGTCGGCCACGGCCGCCGTCAGCGTCCCGAGGAAGTGCCGCCGCGCGAGCGGGTCCAGGGCGGCGACAGGCTCGTCGAGCAGCAGCACCCGCGGCCGCTTGCCCAGCGTCAGCGCCAGTGCGACCTGGGCGCGCTGGCCACCGGACAGCTTGCCCACGGGCCGGTCGAGCGGGATGTTCAGGCCCCTCAGCCGCGTCCGCACCGAGTCGCCGTCCCAGCGCCTGTTCAGGTGCGCGCCGACGTGGATGTGGTCCTCGGCGGTGAACCGCCGGTACAGCGGTATCTCCTGGGCGAGGAAGCCGATCTCGCCAAGGAACGCCGGGTCCTGGCGCGGGACGCCGCCCAGGACGGACGCGATGCCGGCCGTCGGCTTCGACAGCCCGGCGAGCATCCGCAGCAGCGTGGTCTTGCCGGCGCCGTTCGGCCCGACGAGCGCGCAGATCCGGCCCTCGGGCACCGTGATAGAGCAGTCGGAGAGCGCGGTGACCCCGCGGTAGCGCTTCGACAGCCCTTGCGTCTGGATCGCCGCCTTCATGCGATCTCCTCCTCAGAGAACGAGTCCGGCACGCGCAGCGTGACGCGCAGCAGGGATTCCATTGCCTCGTCGTCGAGCCCGGCCTCGCGGGCCTCGCTGACCCAGCGGGCCAGGCTGCGGCCGAGCCGGGAGTGAATGCCCGGCGGCGGGCCGGGCGGAAGCTGCCGGACGAAGGTGCCCTGCCCGGCGCGGGCCTCCACCAGGCCCTCGCGCTCCAGGTCGCGGTAGGCCTTGAGCACCGTGTTCGGGTTCACCGCCACCGCGGCGACGACCTCGCGCACCGTCGGGAGCTGGTCGCCCACCTGGAGCAGGCCCATCCGCAGCGCCTGCCGCGCCTGCTGGACGATCTGCAGGTAAGGCGGCACCCCCGACCGTCCGTCGACCCGGAAGCTGATCATCGATCCGGCTCCTTAGTGTCTTAGTTAGCTAGCACTTTAGGATGTCATGACGCGAACGTCAACTCGGCACCGTGTTTGGGGCCGCGGCGCCCCGGGTAGCCGAAGGCTTTCCCGGGGCGCGAGCGCGGGAGCGGCACGAGCGCAGGAGCCTGGAGGCCCCCCTTGACCGAACCGAACGACGCGCGCCGGCTCGAGCTCGTCGCCGCGGCGCAACGGCAGTGGACCGACGCGCTCACCGACCTCGGCGGGCGGAACACGCTGCTGTACTACAAGGACCGCCGGGCCGGCACGCTCGACCTGGCCGGCGCCGACACCGACGCCGTCGAGCGGTTCGAGAAGACCGGCTCCGCCCGGCTGACCCGCCTCTTCCGCGATGCCGACGCACGCGCCGACGCCGTCCGGCGGACGCAGACGATCTACCGCAAGGCTCGCGAGCTCGCCGAGGAGCGCGGCATCCGGGCCGGGTACCTGGCCACCGGCCTGGCCCGCTGGGACGAGCTCTTCCTTGAGCCCGCCGCGCCGGTGCTGCTGCGCGCGCTGACCATCACGCCGACACGGGCGCGGTACGACGACTTCGACCTGACGCTCGACGACGACATCGAGGTCAACCCGGTGCTGCTGCACAAGCTGGCGAGCGTGTTCGGCGCGGTGGTCGAAAAGCCCAGCCCTGACCGGATCGCCGGGCAACTCGCCAGGGCCGCCGCGCTCGCCGAGATACCCGGCTTCGCCATCGTGCGCCGCAAGGTCATCGGCACGTTCACGTACGCCAAGCTGCCGATGGTCCGCGACCTTGAGGCGGCCGGCGACCTGCTCGCCGACAGCGACCTGGTGGCGGCGATCGCGGGCGACGCCGACGCGCAGGAACTGGTCGGCGCCGACCCCGGCCAGCGGGCCGCGACTGCCGACGCCCCCGAGGACGACTTCTCCGTGCTCGACGCCGACTCCTCCCAGCGCAGCGCCATCGACGCGGTCGTCGCGGGCCGCAGCCTGGTGATCCACGGCCCGCCGGGCACCGGCAAGAGCCAGACGATCGCCAACCTGGTCGCCGCGATGGTCGTGCGCGGGCGCAAGGTGCTGTTCGTGGCGGAAAAGCGCGCCGCGATCGACGCGGTGCTCTCCCGGCTGGTCGCCGTCAACCTCGGCGACCTGGTGCTCGACATCCACGAGGGCGCCAGGGACAGGCAGCGGATCGCCGCCGACCTCGGCGCCACCCTCGACCTGGCCGAGCACGCGACCGCTCCGGACACCACGGCGCTGCACCGCCGGCTGACCGACCGGCAGCAGCGGCTGCAGCGGCACGCGGCCGCGCTGCACCGGGTGCACGAGCCGTGGCGGCTGTCCGCCTACCAGGTCCAGTCCGCGCTGCTCGGCGTGCCCGCGCGGGCCAGGGTCGGCGCCCGCCTGGCCGAACCCGGCCAGATCACCCCCGGCCTGGCCGAGGAGATCCGCGACGACCTGCGCGAGTTCGCCCGGCTCGGCGGCTTCGCGCTGAGCCCGGGCAGCACCCCCTGGTTCGGCGCCGCGCTGCGCAGCCGCGAACAGGCCCGCGAGGCCCTCGAGCTGGCCGAGGTGCTGTCCGGAAGGACGCTGCCGAGGCTGGATGAGAGGCTGGCCGCCGCATGTCGCGAAACCGGCGTGCGCATTCCCTTCAGTTATCCCGAACGGTCCCGTGTTACTCACCTGTTCAGCCTGCTCGCCGACGCCGGCTCGGCCGGGCGGGGGTTCCGCGAGCGGCGCGCGCTGCGCAAGGAGGCACGTGCGCAGTGGGAAACGCTGCGGGAGCAGGGGGCCGCCCCGGGTGCGGAGCCGGCGCTGCCGTCCGGGTACCCCGCCCTGGTCATGGCGTGGCGGGAGTTCACCGCGCAGCACTCGGCGCTGTCCAGGCTTGCGCCGCTCGCCGGGCTGGAGGAGGACCCGGCGGCCGCCGCCGCGGCGCTCGCGGCCGACGCCGAGACGCCGTGGCGGCTGCCGCGGCTGTACGAGCTGGTCCGGCGGTTCGGCGCGCTCGGCCTCGCGGCGCTGCTCGACGAGGTGGCGCTGTCGGTCAGGGGGGACCAGTCCCCCCTGACCCCGCCCGCCGACCTGCTCGCCAGCGCGTTCGACTACGCGTGGTACCGGTCGATCCTGGACCAGATCAGGGTCCGCGACCCCGAATACGGCGCCGAATACGGCGCCGCCCTCGACGAGATAGCCGAAGAGTTCAGCCGCCGTGACACCGAGCACCTGGCCGCGAACCGGGCCAGGGTGCGCAGCGTGTGGGCGCGTCAGCTGCGCGAGACCGTGGACAGGCACCCGCTGCAGGCCCGGGTGATCCGCAAGCAGGCGGCGCTGCGCCGCGGCCACCTGCCGCTGCGCCGGCTGCTCGACCAGACCGGGGACGTGCTGTTCGCGCTCAAGCCGTGCTGGGCGATGTCGCCGCTGATGGTCAGCCAGGTGCTGCCCCTGACCCGGCTGTTCGACCTGGTCATCTTCGACGAGGCGAGCCAGATCGTGCCCGCCGACGCCATCGGGTCGATAATCAGGGCGCACCAGGTCGTGGTCGCGGGCGACGACAGGCAGCTGCCGCCGACGAACTTCTTCAGGCAGGCGGACTCGGGCGATCTGGGCGACGACGACGACCCCGACGACGGGACCGTCTCGTTCGGCGCCGGCTTCGAGTCGGTGCTCGACGCGCTTCGCCCGCTGCTGCCGACCTGCCCGCTGAACTGGCACTACCGCAGCAGGGACGAGCGCCTCGTGGCGTTCTCCAACGACCGGATCTACGGCGGCGCGCTGACCACGTTCCCCGGCGTGGTCCGCGACGACTGCCTGCGGCACGTGGTCGTCGCCCAGGACGGCGGCCCCGGACAGGAGTCGTCGGTCTCCGCCGAGGTCGCCGAGGTGGTCAGGCAGATACTCGAGCACGCGAGGACCCGCCCGCAGGAGTCGCTCGGCGTGATCGCCCTCGGCATGCGCCACGCCGAGCGCATCGACCTGGCCCTGCGCGCCGCCCTGACGTCCGCCGCCGGTCCCGGCGTCGAGGCGTTCTTCGCCGAAGACGTGCCCGAGCCGTTCTTCGTCAAGAACCTGGAGCGGGTGCAGGGCGACGAGCGGGACGCGATCATCTTGTCCGTCGGCTACGGCAAGCACGCGGACGGGCGGATGCGCTACCAGTGGGGCCCGCTGCTGCGCGACGGCGGCGAGCGGCGGCTCAACGTCGCCGCGACCCGCGCCAAGCGCCGGCTGACCGTGGTCAGCTCGTTCTCCAGCCACGACGTGGACCCGGGCCGCCTCACCAAGCCCGGCGCCCGGCTACTCGCCGACTACCTCGAATACGCCGGTTCCGGCGGCACCCCGGTGGCCGCTTCCGGTTCGGGGTCGAGCATCGGCGCGTTCGAGACGGACGTGACCGCGCGGCTGGCCGAAATCGGCATCATGGTCGTGCCGCAGTACGGCGTCGGCGGCTACCGCGTCGACTTCGCCGCCGCCCACCCGGACGACCCGTCCCTGATGATCCTGGCCATCGAGGCCGACGGCGCCTCCTACCGCGATTCCGGCAGCGTCCGCGACCGCGACCGGCTGCGCAAGGAGCACCTGGAGCGGCTCGGCTGGCGCGTCCACCGCCTGTGGTCCACAAGCTGGTTCACCGACCCCGAAGCCGAGGTGGCCAAGCTCCGCTCCGCCTACGACCGCGCCGTCCGCGCCAACCCCCCAGCCCCCCCGCCGCCCCCCGCAGCCCCAGCCCCCGCGCCGCCGCCCGTCCCAGCCCCCGCCTCCCAGGCCTCCGCCCCGTTCACCGCACAGACCCCGCCAGCCCCGCAGCTTCCGCCCAACCTCAACAGTCCGTCAGCCGCCGAGGCTGCCTCCCCAGACAGCCCGTGTGCGACAGCGGCGTTGCCCGCCGCTGGCCGGACCCCCGAGCCCCAGCTTCCCCACGCCTCCCGCCCGGCACTCCCCGCAGCTCCCGACTCCGCCAGTGGTGACCCAGGCCGTCACATCAGCCGCTGGCGTTCACTTCCTCCATGAAATGACCAGCGGGCGGCGGAGGCGGGCGGCGGAGGCGGGCGGCGGAGGCCGGCGGAGGCCGGCGGAGGCCGACGGAGGCCGACGGAGGCCGGCGGCGGAGGCGGGCTATAGGCGACGAAGGCGGCGGGCTACCTTGCGCAGCACCGGGAGCGCGGCGAAGTAGGTGCCCGCAAGCGAGCTGGCGCCGATCGCGAGGTCCACGGAGATCCGGCCCTGCTTGGCCCAGTAGACGTCCTCAAGGTCGAGAAGGAGCGCGAATTCGTCGGTGATCAGGGCCAGGCCGGCGCCGTAGGCGAGGGCGGTCACCGGGTGCCGGCGCAGCCCCTCCGTGCCCCGCACCGCGACCGCGCCGACCCCGGTGAGCAGCCCGATTCCCCACATGTAGTGGTGCAGGTGCTCGCCGCCGAGGCTGAGGTTCTTGAACGGGCCCTTGCCTGCCCTGATCGCGTGCGTGACGCCGCGGACCCCGCCGAACGTCGCCGTGAAAGACATCCAGCTGATCAGCGCTGACTGCTGCCCGGCGTCAAGTTCGGTGACGAACGCGTCGCGGAATTCGGCGGCTACGATTCGTGGTCCCATTCCCGGGACGATACTCCGTTCCGTGTTCGGGTCATACGCGACCAGCCTGCGGCCGGAACTCAGGTCGCCTGCCCGTCGATGTCCGTACTATTCGCCGCCGGCCGGCCGATGTTAAGTTGAGGCTGGAGACGGAAGGGGCCGGCGATGACATACGCGCTGCTGGTTGTGGACATGCAGAACGGGTTCTGTCACCCGGACGGGTCGTTCCCGCGGATCGGCCGCGGCCTCGAAGGCGCGATGGACGCCGTCGCGAACGCGGCGATCGCCGTCGGCCAGGCCCGCGGCGCCGGCATCCCCGTCGTGTTCACCAGGCACGTCTACCGTCCGGGCCGGCCAGACGAGGGCGCCGCGCTGACCCGCAACAGCCCCGAACTCGCCGGAGCCGGAGGCCTGGGGGCCGGCACCTGGGACGCGCAGGTGTGCGACGAGCTTGGCTGCGGGCCCGGCGACCTCGTCGTGGACAAGGTCCGCTTCGACGCGTTCCAGTGGACCTCGCTCGAGCCGCTGCTGCGCGGCCTGCGCGTCACCGGCCTGATGATCTGCGGCGTGGTGACCAACCTCTGCGTCGAGACGACCGCGCGTTCGGCGTTCATGCGGGACTTCCCCGTCACGCTGCTCGAGGACTGCTGCGCGGCGAAGACCCGCCGCCTGCACGAGCTCGCCGTCGAGGTGCTGAGCAGCTACGAGCTCGCCGAGATCGTCAGCGTCGGCAAGGGCTTCGACGCCGGCGACCCGGCGGGCCCGGCCGGCCGGCTGCCGTCTCCGGTGATGGCGTCCGCCTAGTGGCGCGGCGGCCGCGACGGCCGGCCATCTCCGGCGCCCGCGGCTAGCGCGCGTGGCTGGCCCGCCCGATGATCACGAAGACGAGGACGCAGCAAATGTCCGCGAGCACCGCTAGCCTGGCCGAACGCATAAGGGCAGGCTACCTGTGCGCCCGCAGAGCCGGTCCCCTCCGTTCGGGATAAATGCCTGTCTGTTGAGCAATCATGGAGACATGGGCACCTGGGTGGTCCGGCTCAACGGCAACGGCGGCGGCCCCCGGCTCGCGGTGAAGGACTGCATCGACGTGGCCGGGCTGCCGACCACGGCCGGGTGCCCGGTGGTCGCGGAGATGGCCGAGCCGGCCGCGAACGACGCGGTGGTGGTGGCGACCGCCCGTGAGGCGGGGGCGCGGATCGTGGGCAAGACCTCGCTCACCGAGCTGTGCTGGTCCGCCAGCGGGGTGAACCACTGGGCGGGAACGCCGGTGAACCCGCGTGACCCGCGGCGGGTGCCCGGCGGGTCCTCGAGCGGGTCGGCGGTGGCGGTCGCGGACGGGGAAGCGGACATCGCACTCGGAACGGACACTGGCGGCTCCATCCGGATACCGGCCGCATGCTGCGGCGTGGCCGGGCTCAAGACCACCTGGGGCCGGATCCCGGTGAAGGGCGTGTACTCGCTCGCGCCGTCGCTGGACGGCGTCGGCCCGCTCGGCGCGGACCTCGCGGCCGTCGAGCTGGGCATGCGGCTGATAGAGCCGGGATTCACCGTGCGCCCCGTGCGCGGCGGCCTGACGGCGGGCAGGCTGGGCGGGCTCGGGCTCGACGGCGAGGTGGAGCCGGCGGTGGACGCCGCCGTGGACCGGGCGCTCGCGGCCGCGGGCGTCGCGGTGACGCACGTCTCGTTCGTCGACTTCAGGCAGGCGGTCGAGGCGGCCGGGGTGATCATCGACGCCGAGGGCTTCCGGTCGAACGCCTACCTCATGCAGTACCTGGCGCAGCTCAGCCCGCACGTGCGGCGGAACATGGAGCGCGGCGCCCGGCTGACACGGGCCGACCGCGCGGCCGCGGAGCGGGTCAGGGAACTGGTGCGGGACACCTTCAGCTCGCTGCTCGCCGATTACCCGGTGCTGGTGACGCCGGTGCTCACCAGGCAGCCGCCGCTGCTCGGCGAGCATGGTTTCGCGCTCACCCTGCTGACAGCGCCGGCCAACCTGGCCGGGCTGCCCGCGCTCGCGCTGCCGGTGCCCGCGGCCGGCGTCATCGCCTCGCTGCAGGTGATAGGGCCCGACGAGGAGCAGGTCCTGGCATTCGGGCGGGTAGTGGAGGCGGCGGTAGCCGCCGGATGAGCCACAATTGCCTGATGACGCAGATGTCTTCCGTGGGCTCGGGAGGGCGGACAGGCCCCGCGTCCCCGTGGGGATGCCCGGGGGTCGTCCCCGCCGGGCAGCACGCCATGGCCTCGGACGCCGCGCTGCGCCGGTTCCTGCACGGGCTGCCGGGCGTGGACGACGTGGGCGCGACGGCGCGGGCGGCCGCCCTGGCCACCAGGTCGGTCAAGGCGGACAGCAAGCGGCAGGCGATCGACCTGGCGATCTCGATGATCGACCTGACCACGCTCGAAGGGCAGGACACGCCGGGCAAGGTGCGGGCGCTGTGCGCCAAGGCGCGCCAGCCAGGCCTGGGCGCGCCGCGGGTGGCGGCGGTGTGCGTCTACCCGGACCTGGTGCCGGTGGCGGTCGCCGCGGTGGCCGGCACCGGCGTTCACGTGGCGAGCGTCGCGACCTCGTTCCCTTCGGGCCGGGCGGTGCTCGACGTCAAGCTCGCGGACGTGAAGTCCGCGGTCGCCGCCGGAGCGGACGAGGTCGACATGGTCATCGACCGCGGCGCCTTCCTGTCCGGCCGCTACCTGCAGGTATACGACGAGATCGGCGCCGTGAAGGCGTCCTGCGCGCAGGCGCGCCTGAAGGTCATCCTGGAGACCGGCGAGCTGGGCACGCTCGGCAACGTCCGGCGCGCGTCGTGGCTGGCCATGCTGGCCGGAGCCGACTTCGTCAAGACCTCGACGGGCAAGGTCGCGCCCGCCGCGACGCTGCCGGTCACGCTGGTCATGCTCGAGGCCGTGCGTGATTTCGCCGCGGCCGGGGGAAGGCGGATCGGCGTCAAGCCGGCTGGCGGCATCCGGACGACGAAGGACGCGATCAGGTACCTGGTGCTGGTGAACGAGGTAGCCGGCGAGCCGTGGCTGGACCCGGCGCTGCTGCGGATCGGCGCCTCGAGCTTGCTCAGCGACCTGCTCATGCAGCGGTCAAGGATGCAGACCGGGCGGTATTCCGGCCCCGATTACGTGACGGTGGACTGATAGCCATGCGGTTCGAGTACGCCCCGGCGCCGGAGTCGCGCTCGGTAGTGACGCTGCGCGACTCCTACGGGCTGTTCATCGGCGGGGAGTTCACCGCCGGGAGCTCGGCGTTCAAGACGATCTCGCCGGCGACCGAAGAGGTTCTCGCGGAGGTGGCGCACGCCGCGCCGGAGGACGTGGACCGGGCGGTGGCCGCCGCGCGGCAGGCCTACGAGCGGACCTGGTCGGCGATGCCCGGGCGGGAGCGGGGCAAGTACCTGTTCCGGATCGCGCGCGTCATCCAGGAGCGGGCCCGCGAGCTCGCGGTGCTCGAGACGATGGACAACGGCAAGCCGATCCGTGAGTCACGGGACGTGGACGTCCCGCTCGCCGCCGCCCACTTCTTCTACCACGCGGGCTGGGCGGACAAGCTCGGCTACGCCGGCTTCGGGCCGTCGCCGCGCCCGCTCGGCGTGGTCGGCCAGGTCATCCCGTGGAACTTCCCGCTGCTCATGCTGGCCTGGAAGATCGCGCCCGCGCTGGCGTGCGGCAACACCGTGGTGCTCAAGCCGGCCGAGACGACGCCGCTGACCGCGCTGCTGTTCGCCGAGATCTGCCAGCAGGCCGGGCTGCCGCCCGGCGTGGTCAACATCGTGACAGGCGATGGCGCGACGGGACAGGCCCTGGTCGGTCATCCCGGGATCGACAAGGTGGCGTTCACCGGGTCCACGGACGTGGGCAGGCAGATCGCCCGGGCCTGCGCGGTCTCAGGCAAGCGGCTGACGCTGGAGCTCGGCGGCAAGGCCGCGAACGTCATCTTCGACGACGCGCCCGTCGACCAGGCGGTCGAAGGGATCGTCAACGGGATCTTCTTCAACCAGGGTCACGTGTGCTGTGCCGGGTCGCGGCTGCTCGTGCAGGAGAACATCGCCGACGAGGTGATGTCGTCCCTCAAGCGCCGGATGGCGACGCTGCGGCTCGGCGACCCGCTCGACAAGAACACCGACGTGGGGGCGATCAACTCGCGCGCGCAGCTCGACAGGATCACCGAGCTCGCGTCGTCGGGCGATCTGGAGGGCGCGCAGCGCTGGTCGGCGCCCTGCCCGCTGCCCGGCCGCGGGTTCTGGTTCCCGCCGACCGTGTTCACCGGGGTGTCGCAGGCACACCGGATCGCCAGGGAGGAGATCTTCGGCCCGGTCCTTTCCGTGCTGACCTTCCGTACCCCGGCCGAGGCGGTGGAGAAGGCGAACAACACGCCGTACGGGCTGTCCGCGGGCGTGTGGACGGAGAAGGGATCGCTGATCTTGTGGGTCGCGTCCCGGCTGCGGGCCGGGGTGGTGTGGGCGAACACCTTCAACCGCTTCGACCCGGCATCGCCGTTCGGCGGCTACAAGGAGTCCGGGTTCGGCCGGGAGGGCGGCAGGCACGGCCTTGAGGGCTACCTCGATGTCCTGGCCGGCGGCGATGTCCTGGCCGGCGGCGATGTCTGAGGTGCCGGCCGGGGCGGGGCGCATCGCTGTCCGCAAGACCTACAAGCTGTATATCGGCGGGGCGTTCCCCCGCTCGGAGAGCGGGCGATCATACGTGGTGAGCGATCCGGCGGGCGGCTTCCTGGCGAACGCGGCGCTCGCGTCCCGCAAGGACGCCAGGGACGCCGTCGTGGCCGCGCGCAAGGCGTTCGCCGGGTGGTCGGGCGCGACCGCCTACAACCGGGGCCAGGTGCTCTACCGGGTCGCCGAGCTCCTCGAGGGGCGTCGCGCCCAGTTCGCCGACGAGGTGCGGGCGGCGACCGGCCTGCCGATGACCGAGGCGCGGGCCGAGGTCGACGCGACGGTGGACCGGTGGGTCTGGTATGCGGGCTGGACGGACAAGATCGCCCAGGTGCGCGGCGGCGCGAACCCGGTGGCCGGCCCGTACTTCAACTTCTCGCTGCCCGAGCCCGCCGGCGTGGTGGCGGTGCTCGCCCCGCGGGACGGTCCCGGATGCGCGCTGCTCGGCCTGGTGTCGGTGACCGCGCCCGCGATCGCCGGCGGCAACACCGTCGTCGTGGTCGCGAGCCAGGAGCACCCGTTGCCCGCCGTCACGCTGTCGGAGGTGCTCGCCACCTCCGACGTGCCAGGGGGAGTGGTCAACGTCCTGACAGGACGGGTCGCCGAGATCGCGCCGTGGCTGGCCTCGCACATGGACGTGAACGCGATCGACCTGGCGGGCGCGCCGGCCGCCCTCGCCGACGACCTGGCCGTGGCCGCCGCGGAGAACCTCAAGCGGGTGGTCAGGCTGCCCGCGGCGGACTGGGCGGCCGAGCCGGGCGTGCAGCGGATGTTCAGCTACCTGGAGACGAAGACCGTCTGGCACCCGATGGGCGTCTGACCCCGTTCTCTGCCGGTACAGTAACTCCGGGTAACGGCGAAACCAGGCTAACCCAGATAGTCCGGTGCGCCCGCCGGCGGACCGCCGTGCCGCCTGAGGCGACCCCGCGTATCGGTCAGCATGCGCTCTATGTGATCGTTGTCCCATATCTTCCCGGTACCCCAAGCGCCGGACGCGGAATAACGTACGGAGTGAGACTTCAAGGACCCCAACGGGGCGCTGCCCGGTCGGTGATCCCGGCCGTTTTCCGATGCGCGCGTCCCGCGATGAGCTGAAAGGGGCGCACATGCCCGACGCATCGTCCACTGCCGGCCCTGTAGCGCTGCGATACCCAGGCGGCGAACTAGAGCTTCCCGTCAAGCACGCGACCGAAGGTTCGGATGGCATCGAGGTGACCAGGGTGCTGTCCGGCACCGGCATGGTGACGCTCGACCCAGGCTTCGTGAACACGGCCGCCTGCTCCTCGGAAATCACCTTCATCGACGGCGACGCGGGCATCTTGCGCTACCGCGGCTATCCGATCGAACAGCTGGCGGAACAGTCCAACTTCCTTGAGGTCAGCTACCTGCTGATCCACGGCGAGCTGCCCACCCAGGCACAGCTGGCGCACTTCACCGGCCAGATCACCATGCACACGCTGCTGCACGAGGACCTGAAACGCTTCTTCGAGGCGTTCCCGCGCGACGCGCACCCGATGCCCGTGCTGTCCAGCGCCGTGTCCGCGCTGTCCACCTTCTACCAGGACAGCCTCAACCCGTTCGACGAGCCGAACGTCGAGCTGTCCACCATCCGGCTGCTCGCCAAGCTGCCGACGATGGCGGCGTACGCGTACAAGAAGTCGGTCGGGCAGGCGCTCCTTTACCCGGACAACTCCCTCGGCCTGGTGGAGAACTTCCTGCGGATGACGTTCGGGCTGCCGACCAAGCAGTACGTCCCGGACCCGGCGATCACCAAGGCGCTCGACCTGCTGTTCATGCTGCACGCCGACCACGAGCAGAACTGCTCCACGTCCACCGTGCGGATGGTCGGCAGCAGCGAGGCCAACCTGTTCGCCAGCATCTCGGCCGGCATCAACGCCCTGTTCGGCCCGCTGCACGGGGGCGCCAACGCGGCCGTGCTCGAGATGCTCGAGAGCATCAGGGACGGCGGCGGCAACGTCGACGAGTTCGTCAGGAAGGTGAAGGACAAGCACGAAGGCGTGCGGCTGATGGGCTTCGGACACCGCGTCTACAAGAACTACGACCCGCGCGCCAAGATCGTCAAGGCCACCGCCGACGAGATCCTCACCAACCTCGGCACCAGCGACCACCTGCTCGACCTGGCCAAGCAGCTCGAGGAGCGGGCGCTGTCCGACGACTACTTCATCTCGCGCAAGCTCTACCCGAACGTCGACTTCTACACCGGGCTGATCTACCGCGCGATGGGCTTCCCGACCCGCATGTTCACCGTGCTGTTCGCGCTGGGCCGGCTGCCCGGCTGGATCGCGCACTACCGGGAGATGATCAAGGACCCGGCCACCAAGATCGGCCGCCCGCGCCAGGTCTACACCGGCCCGGCCGAGCGCGACTTCCTGCCGATGGAAAAGCGCTGAGGCGGCTCCGGCGAACGCGGCGGCGCGCCCCCGCTGGCTCGCGGGGGGGCTGTTGTGAACATCTGCCCCGCCCGTATAACGTAACGCCGTGACCGAAGAGCCGACGGCGGCAGCCGAGGAAGTACCGGCTCAGAAGGCACCCGCGCCCTCCGCGTGGGACGACCCGCGGCTGCCCTGGGCGGGCAAGCCCCGGCGCGCCGACATCTTCTGCTGGGCGGGAATCACGCTCAGCGGGATCTACTACCTGCTGCTGCTGCCGTTCCGCGCCAGCCTTGTGGGCACGCACCCGGTGCTGCTGGAGGTTCTCAACGGGTCGACGGAGGCGATCGTGGCAGCGGCCGCGTTCGCCCGGGTCGGGCACGGCACGCTCGCCGTCGTGATGCTCGCCGCCATCCCTGGCCTGATGAAGTTCGACCTGCTCTACTGGTGGGCGGGCCGGCTCTGGGGCGAGCGGGTCATCCTCCTGCTGTCCGGGCGGCGCAAGCACGGCCCCAAGTTCATGGCTCGCGTCGGCCGCTGGGGCCGCTGGTTCACCTGGCCCGCGGTGGTGGTCTCGCAGTTCGTGCCGATACCGAACGCGATCGTGTACGCGGTGGCCGGGTGGGCGGGGATGAGCCTTGCAACTTTCCTCATACTGGACCTGATCGGCTCCATGATGTGGGCGGGCATGCTGGCCGGCCTGGGGTACTACCTCGGCCATCACGCGGTCGTGGTCGCGCAGGCCATCTCCAAATATGGGCTCTGGATATCAATCGGCATCGTCATTCTTGTGGTCGGGCTACAAATGCGCACGGTTCGGCTGCAACGTTAGCTGCACGTTACGAATGAACGTGCATCTGGCCTTGCATCTGCATAGCCGCTCGGGCAGGATGAGTGCTGCACCGATCACCCGGATGCGGATGGACTCCCGAGACCCTGGGGTCGCCATGAGCGTGAACCAACTGGCACAGCTGCCTACCCGGACCAGGATCGATCCTGCGGTTCGCAAGCCGCTCGACCAGTCTGCGCGGCTGGATTGCGGGTCAGGGAGACCACGGGTTGTGCGGATGCCGGCCGACTGGTGGGATTCGCCGTCGGCGGTGGGCTGCCCGCTCACCCGCGGGCCGCAGTCCGCGCGCGCCGCGCGGCGGCTGACCAGGAACACGCTGCGCGACTGGGGCCTCGCCTCGCTCATCGAGGACGCGGAGACCATCGTCGGGGAGTTCGTCGCCAACGCCGTGACGCACGCGGCGGCCCCGCCGCCCCCGCCGGCCCCCGCATACCGCCGGGCGAGCGTGGAGAACCTTGGCCTGCGGCTGCTGCGCCGCAACGGCGAGGTCATCTGCGCCGTGCTCGACCCGAGCGACGAGGCGCCTGTGCTTCGCGCTCCTTTCTGCGCCGAAGAGGCAGGCCGCGGCCTGCAGATGGTGGATGCGCTCAGCGACGTCTGGGGCTGGAGCCCGGTCGCCGGCCGCGGCAAGGCAGTCTGGGCGATCCTGTTTTGTGCCTGACCGCCTGAGCCGACGCGTGGAGGGGAGTGCCGGGTCAGGCGGTTTCCCCCCGGCGAGCGGTCAGCTCTCCGGGTGAAGGCTCATCGGGCCGTACTCCTTGCGGTCGTCGTCCAGCAGCGTCACCTGGTCCACGCCCGTCTCGAGCAGCGCGCGCCAGTTCTCGCCGAGCCAGGTTTCGGCGTCTCCCTGGCTGGCGAAGATCGCCTCCTGCAGCCCCGCGCCGGAAATCTCCGCGCCGTCCGCCTTCTCGTACCGCCAGGTCCAGGGCATCCCGCTGCTTCCTCCCTCGTAACTGCGTCCGCGTCAAGCGAGACTAGCAGCCCCCCGCGGGGACCCGGCGGCCCTCCTCAGCCCCCGCGGGACCCGGCGCATTGGGCCAGATGCGCAGGCGCCCCCGATCTACCGGGCCAGATGCGCCAGTGTCCCAGTTACCCGGCAGCTCAGTACCTGTCGCCGGGCTTCAGGCGGGGGAGCGGGTTCCTGAACCGGCGGATCTGCAGCGCGCGCATCACCGCGTACACCGTCACACCGCGGGTGGACTCGTTGGGGAACCGCTCGGCGGCGAGCCTGCGCAGCCCCCGGCGGATGTAGTACGCATCGACCGCCACGATCACGATCAGGACAAGCACGAACGGCGTCACCCACGTGTTCAGCGCGGTGTTGCGCGAAAGCAGCGCGACGAGCAGCAGGAGCAGCACGTACATGTAGTACTCGCTCGGCCGCCTCCGGGCGTCCACGTAGTCGCGGGCGAGCTTGCGGACCGGGCCGCGATCACGGGGCATCAGGGCCCAGTCCTCGCCGCGCCGCATGGCTTCCATCCGCTTGGCGCGATCGGTCCTGGCCCTCGCCTTTTCTTCCGGCGTGGCCTTTCGCGATGGCGTCCGCGTGCCCGTGACCGGGCCGCGCCCGCTCGTCGTGGAGCCGGTGATGGTCTGATACCTGTTGCGCTCGGCCTCACTGCGCTTGGGCGTGGGGCGGCCCTTGCCCGCCTCGGCGGTGGGCTTGTTCTTGGCCGGAGCTTCCGGGGTCTGCGCGCCCTGGGAATCCTGGGCCTTGCCTTCGGTAGCCCCGGCGCTGTTACGTCGGAACACGGGCATAGCTTAGAACCTCCTGAGGGTGATCGCGGACAGGCAGGAGACAAGTGGCTACCACGCGCGGTAGCGCGTAGGGTTGATTGCGATTAGCAGGCGGCAATCGGCTGCCGCCTGGCGGTGCCGTGCCGCCCGGGGCGGCGCACAGCAGAATGAAGGGGACGGCCGCGTCTATGAGCGTGATGAAGCGAGTCTCGCTGATATTCCGGGCCAAGGCCAACAAGGCGCTGGACCGGATGGAAGACCCTCGCGAGACGCTGGACTATTCGTACCAGCAGCAGGTGGAGATGCTGACCCGGGTCAGGCGCGGGGTCGCGGACGTGGCCACCTCCCGCAAGCGGGTCGAGCTGCAGATGAACTCGCTGCAGAAAGAGGCCACACGGCGGGAGAACCAGGCGCGGGACGCGCTCGGCAAGGGCCGCGACGACCTCGCCCGCGCGGCGCTGCAGAACAAGGCCAGCCTGCAAGGCCAGCTCAACGATCTGCAGGGCCAGTACTCCCAGCTCCAGGAGCAGGAGGAGAAGCTGACGGTCGCCTCGCAGCGGCTGCAGGCCAAGGTGGATGCCTTCCGCACGAAGAAGGAGACCATCAAGGCGACCTACACCGCCGCCGAGGCGCAGACCCGCATCAACGAGGCCTTTTCCGGCATCTCGGAAGAAATGGGCGACATCGGCCTGGCGATCCAGCGCGCCGAGGACAAGACCGCGCAGATGCAGGCCCGGGCCGGCGCGATCGACGAGCTGCTCGCCTCCGGCGCGCTCGAAGACCACGTTGGCGGGACGCAGGACAACATCCAGGCCGAGCTCGACCGGATCGGCGCCGGCTCGGACATCGAGGCGGAACTCGCCCAGATGAAGGGCGAGCTCTCGGCCGGCGCGCCGCGGCAGATCGAGGCCAGCGCCAACGGCGGCTCGGGCGCCGAACAGACGACGGGGACGCAGGCTGAGCAACCTCAGGCGGGTGACGGATCGTGATAGTCCGGATCCTCGGCGAGGGGCAGTACCAGCTGGCCGAGGCCGAGGCCGCGCAGCTGGCCCCGCTGGACATCGAGCTCGACGCGGCGGTCGACCGCGGTGACGAGGCGGCATTCCGCACCGCGCTCGGCAGCGCGGTGCGCCTTGTCCGCACGGGGGCTCCGCTGCCGCCCGACGAGCTCGCGGCGTCGGACCTGATCCTGCCGGGGCTCGACGCCAGCATCGACGATGTGCGCAAGCTGCTTGCCGAGGACGGGATCCACCTCGGCTGAACGCCCGGCGCGGGGGGCCGGCCGCGGTCGCGGCCGGTCCTGTCACGCTCTGGGCGTAATCGGCAGGCTCTCGGCATACTCAGCGGAAGCGTTAAGCATGCGTTGGGCGTTCTTCGGATAGATTGCTCGTGAAGCCGGGCACGCGACGAAACAGGACGCGCGGCCCCGGCACGATCGGAGGTGCCATTATGGCGCGTACGAGGTATGCGCCTGACCGGGGACTGACCGTGCGGATGACCGCGACGATGTTCCTCCTCGGACTGGTGTTTGTCGCGTTCGTCGCCCTGATCATCGGCATCATGATCGCGGTGCACGCTTCGGGTGCCGCGATCGTGCTTGTCGCTCTCATCTTCGGCGGCGGCAGCGCGTTCATCTCGCTGTTCTACTCGGACAAGATCGCGCTGGCGGCGGCGGGCGCCCGCGTGGTCACCCCGCAGGAGGCGCCGGAACTGCACGGCGTCGTGGACCGGCTGTGCGCGCTCGCGGACATGGACAAGCCGCGGGTCGCGATCGCCCCGACCCGCATGCCCAACGCGTTCGCGACGGGGCGGAACAGCAAGAACTCTGTGCTGTGCGTCACATCCGGCCTGCTGGACGGCCGGCTGACCAGGGACGAGCTCGAGGGCGTGCTCGCGCACGAGCTGTCTCACGTGGCTCACAAGGACGTCCAGGTGATGACCGTGGCGTCGCTGCTGGCGATCGTCGCGGGCCTGCTCGTGCGGTTCGCTTTCTATTCGGAGCTGTTCGGCGGCGGCCGCAGGAGCAACAACCAGAACGCCTTCCCGATCATCTTGGCGATCATGGCGGTGTCGGCCGTGGTGTACGCGGTCAGCTTCCTGCTGATCCGGCTGCTTTCCAGGTACCGCGAGCTGGCCGCCGACCGCAGCGGCGCGCTGCTCACCGGCCAGCCGAGCGCGCTGGCGAGCGCGCTGCAGAAGGTCAGCAGCGGGATGATGAGCATCCCGAACCAGGACCTGCGCGCGGCCGAGCCGATGAACGCGTTCTACTTCGCGCCCGCGATGAAGCTCACCGGCGGCGGGGCGAGCCTGTCCGCGATCTTCTCCACGCACCCGTCGCTCGAGCGCAGGCTCGAGCAGCTCGCCAAGATCCAGAAGCAGCTTGGCCAGGTGACCCCGCAGTAATGGGCTTCCTCGACACGCTGTTCGGCCGGACCAAGCCGGTCCAGCCGAAGCTGGACGACCTGTTCGCGCTGCCGTCCGCGGCGATCACGCTGCAGGCGGCGACCGGGTTCACGCCGACCGGGTCAGGCTCGGTGTGCTTCCGGGCAGTGGAGGGCAAGACGTTCTCCGACATCCAGGACGAGGTGCGGGACCTGCTCAACATGGACACGGGCAAGCCGGACGGCGGCCTGCCCGTGGAGGTGAGCAGGGACACGTACGGCTTCACCTGGCTGGTCAGCTCGCACATGTCCGACGAGGTGGAAGCGCTCGTCACCGACCTGCACGCGGTCAACAGCGCGCTGGTCGACAACGGGTTCGGCCCCCAGTTGCTGTGCACGCTGGTGGCATTCCGTGATCAGGCGGAACGCCGGCTCGCCCTCGTCTACCTGTACAAGCGGGGCACGTTCTACCCGTTCGCCCCGCTGTCCGGGCAGAACAGGGACAACGCGCTCGAACTGCAGATCAAGGGCGTGCTCGGGGAGGACCTGAAGATCGAGCAGGACCTTTCCAGGTGGTTCCCCGTCTGGGGAGCGCCTGGCCTGTAGCAGCCGCCGGAGGCGGCGGCCGGGCTGTGCGGAATGTCGGGCCCGGGCATATGGTTGTTGTGGAGCGACGGATGCCGCGCGGGCGGCACAACCGAGACGGGAGCCAGTCACAGATGACCGTTCAGGACGAAGCGACGCGCCAGGGCGTCATCCTCACCGAGGTCGCCGCCGCCAAGGTGGGCGCGCTGCTCAGCCAGGAGGGCCGCGATGACCTGAGGCTGCGCGTGGCCGTGCAGCCGGGCGGGTGCTCGGGACTGCGTTACCAGCTGTACTTCGACGAGCGTTCCTTCGACGGTGACGTCGTCGCGGAGTTCAGCGGTGTCGAGGTGGTCACCGACAAGATGAGCGCGCCCTACCTGACCGGCGCGACCATCGACTTCGTGGACACGATCGAGAAGCAGGGCTTCACGATCGACAACCCGAACGCGACCGGGTCCTGCGCCTGCGGCGACTCCTTCCACTGACGCGCCCGGCGTAGATACCCCGCACAATGCGCATAGCCGTCACTGGGTCGATCGCGACCGACCACCTGATGATGTTCTCAGGCAAGTTCACCGACACGCTGATCGCCGAGAAGCTGGACAAGGTGTCCTTGTCGTTCCTCGTCGGCGACCTGGAGATCCGCCGGGGCGGCGTCGCCGGGAACATCGCCTTCGGCCTGGGATGCCTGGGACTCAAGCCGCTGCTCGTCGGCAGCGTCGGCCCCGACTTCGCCGAATACCGCGCCTGGCTCGAGGCGCACGGTGTCGACACCTCGGGCGTGCAGACGTCGGTGACGCGCCACACCGCGCGCTTCACCGCGACGAACGACACCGAGGGGAACCAGATCGCGTCGTTCTACCCGGGCGCGATGAGCGAGGACTCCTCCATCGACATCGTGTCCTTCGCCGCCGCCAACGGCGTGGACCTGGTGCTGATCGGGGCGGGCGACCCGGCCGCGATGCAGCGGTTCACCGCCGGGTGCCGCGCCGCCGGCATCCCGTTCGCCGCTGACTTTTCCCAGCAGGTCGCCTTCCTCGACGGCGAGTCCATGCGCTCGCTCATCGACGGCGCCGCGTACTTGTTCTGCAACGAGTACGAGGAAGCGGTGATCGAGTCCAAGACCGGCTGGTCCAACGCCGACATCCTGGAGCGCGTGACGACGCGGATCATCACCCTCGGCGCCGACGGCGCCCGGGTGGAGCGACACGGGGCGGAGCCGGTAGTCGTCGGCTCGGTGCCGGACGCGAAGTTCGTGGAGCCGACAGGCGCCGGAGACGGGTTCCGCTGCGGCTTCCTGGCCGGCATGGCGTGGGGCCTGCCGACCGAGCGCGCCATCCAGCTCGGCAACCTGATGGCCGTGTACGTCCTGGAGACGGTCGGCCCGCAGGAATACGAGCTCAAGCCGGGCCCGTTCGCCGAGCGCGCCGCCGCCGCCTACGGTGAGGCGGCCGCCGGGGAAATCGCCGCCCGCCTCGTGGGCTAGCCAATTCCCGGGCTGTCCCGCCAGGGGAGCGTCGCTCTCCGGGCGGGACATTTTTTTATTCATCCCGAACGAGCGGTGGCGTCTCCGTCAGGCCGCCATCCCTCTGCCCAGGCGCGTGCCCCGCGCGGGAGGGCACGGTCCGGCCAGCGGGAGGCGGTAGCGTAACTGCATGGCCGCGCTCGCATCCGGATACCAGGGACCACCCGAGCTCACCATCGGCGGCGCGTTCACGCACTGGACCGCCGACGTGCCGATGATCGCGCTCGTCGTCGTGCTCGGCGGCTGCTACCTGGCCGCGGTCTGGCGGGTCCGCCGCCGCGGCGGCAGGTGGGCGACCGGGCGGGCGGTGGCGTTCTGCGGGGTCGGGCTTGGCGTCCTCGTGCTGGCCACCATGTCCTGGATCGGCGTCTACCAGGGAGTGCTGTTCTACGTGCGGGCGGTGCAGACGGTGCTGCTCGTGCTGCTCGTGCCGCTGTTCCTGGCGATGGGCAAGCCGCTGACGCTGCTCGGCGCGGCGTTCCCGGCCGCCGGGCGGCGGGTGAACGCGATCGTGCGCAGCCGGGCCGCGGTCGTGGCGACGTTCCCGGCGATCACCACCTTGCTGCTCGTCGGCCTGCCCATGACGATGTACTTCTCGTCCTGGTACACGGCGGTCTTCCACAGCGGGACGATCCGCGAGCTGACCTACGTGCTGCTGATGATCCCCGGGTACGTGTTCTTCTGGACGCTGCTGCGGGTGGACCCGGTGCCGAAGGAGTACCCGTACGGCGTCGCGATGTGGATCACCGCCGCCGAGGTGGTCGGTGACGCGTTCTTCGGCATCGCGGTGCTCGCGGACAACAACCTGATCGCCGGCCCCTACTATCACGCGGTCGGCTATCCAGGGTGGCCGAGCCTCGCCACCAGCCAGGTCATCGGCGGAGGCTCGCTCTGGGTCCTCGGCGACCTGGTCGGACTGCCGTTCCTCGCCGCCGGGCTCATCCAGATGATGCGCGAGGACCAGGCCGAGGCGGCCGCCATCGACGCCGAACTCGACGCCAGGGACGCCGCCAGGCACGCCACCCAGGCCGCCGCCCTGACTGGCCCCGGCCCGCAGGCCCCGGCCGCCGCCCTGACTGGCCCCGGCCCGCAGGCCCCGGCCGGCGACGCCCCGGCCGGCGACGCGGCCGGCGTCGCCGGCGAGGACCGCCCCTGGTGGGAGGACGACCAGCGCTTCACCGGGCGCTTCGGGGACGCCTGACCCCGCGAGCCAACGGGGCGTGTCTGCCCGCCCGCGATAAGCCGAAGAGTTGAACGCCTTTTTCCGACTTTGCTCACTCTACGACTATTTTTGCGCCCGAGATGCCCGGAATGTCCAGCGAGAAAGTGCGCAAAGTGAGCGGGTGATGCGCCTGTGACCGCTGTCCCGGCAGCGGTCCGGCGCCGTATCCGGGGATGAGCGCGGGGCGAGCGGGGCTACCGCAGTCGCCACCGTTCGTTCGGGACAAGTAACAGCGGAACCGGGGCGGGACCCGTCAGTACCTGCGGCGGATGCCGAAAGCCCAGCCTTGCTCTAGTTCGTCCCTGAAGACGAATTCGTGTGACTTCATGCCGCACCACGCGGGGACGTCGGTGTAGGCGGCGGGATCGTCGGCGAGCACGGCGATGACCTCGCCGACGGGCACGTCGCGGATCTGCTCGGCGAGCATGATGATCGGGATCGGGCACTTGCGGCCGAGAGCGTCGATCGTCACCTGCGCCTGCGATGCGGACCGGGGGGGCCAGGGGGGCCGGGGGGGAACGGGGGGACGGGCAGGCCCCTCGTGCGGGGGGTCCCCGGGGGGTCGTCCCCCGGGAGAAACAGAGCCCCCTGGGGAAGCAGAGCCCCCTGGGGAAACAGAACTCCCCTTCCGGCCGCGCCAGTTGCGGCTCATGCGATCACGTCCACGCCCTCCATAGTGCCCCGGTCGGCTGGGGGTACGGGTGAGAATACGGAAGGAAGCTGCTCGACTGCGCAGTGTCGCCAAAATAACCTGATATGCGGAACGCCGGGGGTCCTGCGCGGCACCGTAAGGGGTCGCGATACTGTTTCCACGACACGCTGTAGAAGACGTGGACCGGACCCAGGTGGCCGGGCGACATTGTTGGGCTGGCCGGCTGGTTGGTGCCAGCGGGCAAGGAAGGGCGCTCCACTTGACTCTGATCCGTCGGCAGGCCGCGCGGGGCGCGCGCGGCACCGCCACGCGCCGCCGGGCGAACGCGGTGCGCGTTGGTGCGCTTGCCGTCATGCTGCTTGCCCTCACCGGGTGCGCTAACAACACGTTCACCCGCATCGGCTTCCCGAACCCCGTCACCGAGCAGGGCAAGGTGACGCTCAGCCTCTGGCAGGGGTCGTGGATCGCCGGGATGCTCGTCGCCTGCGTGGTGTGGGGACTGATCTTGTGGGCGGTGGTCTTCCACCGCAAGCGCGGTGACAAGCTGCCGCCGCAGGTCCGCTACAACATGCCGATCGAGATCCTGTACACGATCGTGCCGTTCGTCCTCATCGCGGTGCTCTTCTACTACACCGCCAAGGACGAGAACACGATCGACAACATGGTCTCGAACCCGAAGGTGACCGTGAACGTGGTCGGCTTCCAGTGGAGCTGGGAGTTCAACTACCCCCAGTACGGCGTCGCCAGCGACGGCTACATGTGGGGCTTCGGGCCGCTGCCGGTGCTCGAGATCCCGGTCGGCGAGGTGATCCAGTTCAACCTCACGTCGACGGACGTGGTCCACTCGTTCTGGGTGCCCCAGTTCCTGTTCAAGCGGGACGTCATCCCCGGCCACCCGAACCACTTCCAGATCACCGCCACGCAGACCGGGACCTACACCGGGCACTGCAGTGAACTCTGCGGCCTCTACCACAGCAGGATGCTGTTCACGGTGAAGATCGTGACGCCCGCGCAGTTCCAGACATGGATTGCCCAGGAGAAGGCGATCCAGAAGACAGCTTCAGGGAGTACCCAGTGACGAGCCTCGACCAGCCGGCCTCAGCCCGCACGGTAGCCCGCGCGCGGCGGACCGAGCGTAAGGGCTCGATCCTCGCGGACTGGCTCTCCTCCACGGACCACAAGATCATCGGGCACATGTACCTGATCACGTCGTTCGTGTTCTTCCTGCTCGCCGGGATCATGGCGCTGCTGATCCGGATCCAGCTCCTGGGCCCGGACATGCACGTCGTGTCCGACCAGCAGTACAACGAGCTGTTCACCATGCACGGCACGATCATGCTGCTGCTGTTCGCGACGCCGCTGTTCGTCGGGTTCGCGAACGAGCTGATACCGCTGCAGATCGGCTCGCCGGACGTGGCGTTCCCGCGGCTGAACCTGCTCAGCTACTACCTGTTCACCTTCGGCGGGCTGATCCTGCTCGCCAGCTTCCTCTCGCCGGGCGGCGCCGCCTCGTTCGGCTGGTACGCGTACTCGCCGCTGACCAGCGCGGCGTACTCGCCGGGCATCGGCGCGGACATGTGGATCATGGGGCTGGTGCTGTCCGGGTTCGGCACGATCCTCGGCGGCGTGAACTTCATCACGACGATCTTCTGCATGCGGGCGCCCGGCATGACGATGTTCCGGATGCCGATCTTCACCTGGAACGCGCTGCTGACCTCCATGCTGATCCTGCTGGCGTTCCCCGTGCTGGCGGCCGCGCTGCTGGTGCTGGAGATCGACCGGCGGCTGGGCGCGCAGGTCTTCGCCGCCAACAGCGGCGGCGCGATCTTGTGGCAGAACCTGTTCTGGTTCTTCGGCCATCCTGAGGTGTATATCCTCGCGCTGCCCTTCTTCGGCATAGCGACGGAGATCCTGCCGGTGTTCAGCCGCAAGCCGCTGTTCGGCTACAAGACGCTGATCGCCGCGACGATCTCGATCGCCGGCCTGTCGATGACCGTGTGGGCGCACCACATGTTCACCACCGGCGCGGTGCTGCTGCCGTTCTTCTCGTTCATGACGTTCCTCATCGCGGTGCCGACCGGGGTGAAGTTCTTCAACTGGGCGGGCACCATGTGGCGCGGCCAGCTCTCGTTCGAGCCGCCGATGCTGTACACGATCGGGTTCCTCGTCGTGTTCTTGTTCGGCGGCATCACCGGCATCATGCTGGCCTCCCCGCCGCTGGACTTCGCGGTGTCGGACTCCTACTTCGTCGTGGCCCACTTCCACTACGTGCTGGCCGGCACGGTGCTGTTCGAGATGTTCGCCGGGTTCTACTTCTGGTGGCCGAAGATGACCGGCAAGATGCTCAACAGCAGGCTCGCCAAGGTCCAGTTCTGGCTGATGTTCATCGGGTTCAACATGACGTTCCTTGTCATGCACTGGACGGGCGTGCAGGGCCAGGTCCGCCGCACGGCGAACTACCCGTTCCTGCCCGGCGACGTCACGACGCTGAACATCATCTCCACGGTCGGGTCGTGGCTGCTGGCGCTGTCGGTGCTGCTGTTCTTCTGGAACGTCTACGTGACGGCACGGTGGGGCGTGAAGGTGACGGAGGACGACCCGTGGGGCTACTGCAGCTCGCTGGAGTGGGCGACCTCGTGCCCGCCGCCGCGGCACAACTTCTACCGAATCCCGCGGATCCGTTCCGAGCGCCCCGCGTTCGATGCGCACTACCCGCACATCAAGGCGGGTAGCGCGTCCCGGGACGTCGAGCAGATGATTCCCGCTATCAGCGCAGCTAAGAAGTAGGGGCGTGTACTGACATGAGGGTCGAGGGCTGGCTTTTCCTCGGTTGCGGCGTCTTCTTCATCGGCGCCGACGTGGTCTACTGGTACACCTCGCAGGACCCCACGGGGACCACGGCGCTGGCGCTCGCGGTGGGGCTCGCCGTGCTCGCCGGGTACTACTTGCTGTTCACCGGCCGGCGGCTGCCGCCCCGGCCGGAGGACAACAACGAGGGCGAGATCGTCGATGGCACCGGGGAGATCGGATTCTTCAGCCCGCACAGCTGGTGGCCGCTGTTCCTCGGGCTGGCCGCCGCGGTGGCCGCGATCGGCGTGGCGGTCGGCTGGTGGCTCTTCCTGATCGGCTTGCTGCTGGTGTTCCTCACCGCGATCGGGTTTGTCTTCGAGTACTACCGGGGCCACTTCAGCCACTGACGTACAGCGGGGAAGCGGGCCCGCCCCGCCCGGCTGCTCCTGCTGCCCGGCTGCTCCTGCTGCTCAGCCTGCCGGCGCCAGGCCGGCCTGGTAGGCGATTATCACCAGTTGCACCCGGTCACGGGCGTCCAGCTTGGTGAGCAGGTGGGCCACGTGCGTCTTGGCAGTGGCGGGGGAGATGCACAGCCGGTCCGCGATTTCCGCGTTGGACAGTCCCGTGGCCACGAGGCGGAGCACCTCGCACTCGCGCTCGGTGAGCAGCCGGGTGATCTGGCCGCTGCCGGCCGCCCCGGCCGCCCCCGGCGTCCCTGGCGCGCGCGGCGCTCCCAGCGAAAGGGCGGACGCTGGCGTTCCGTGGACCGTGCCGCGCGCCGGCCCGGGCGCGGCTGCGGGAGTCCTGGCGAACTCGCTGATCAGACGGCGGGTGATGCTGGGCGCGAGCAGCGCGTCGCCGGCCGCGACGACCCGGATGGCGGTCAGCAGGTCGGCCGGGAGCGTGTCCTTGAGCAGGAAACCGCTCGCTCCGGCGCGCAGCGCCGCGAACACGTACTCGTCGAGGTCGAAGGTCGTCAAGATGATCACGCGCACGCCTGCCGACTGCGCCGAGGCGGTGATCTGGCGGGTCGCCTCGATGCCGTCGAGCACCGGCATCCGCACGTCCATGAGGACGACGTCCGGCTTCGCGCCGCGGGCGACGGCCACCGCCTCGGCCCCGTTGGCGGCCTCGCCGACGACGGTGAACCCTGGCGTGGCGGCGATGATGCCGCAGAAGCCGACCCTGACAAGCGCCTGGTCGTCGGCCACCGCGACGGAGATCGTCATCCGGCCCCGCCGTCACGCGCGGCGGTCAGCAGCGTGCCATGCGGCGCGGCCGCGCTCGCGCCGGTGGCGCCGCTCGCGCCGGTGGCGCCGCTGGCGAGCAGGGGGAGCGTGACGGCCACCGCGAACCCGCCCCCGGGAAGCGGCCCCGCGCCGAACTCCCCGCCGCACAGGTTCGCCCGCTCGCGCATGCCGATGATGCCGTGGCCGGTGCCGGCCGCCGCGCCCACGCCGGCCGGGGTGAGCACAAGCGCCAGCCCGCCGTCGTCGGTCACCCGGACTTCGAGCGCCGTGTCCCCGTAGCTGAGGCTGACCGTGCAGCGGGCGCCGCCGCCCGTGTGCCTGACCACATTGGTCAGCGCCTCCTGGATGATCCGGTACGCGGACAGGTCGACACCCGCGGGCACCGCGCGGACGCGCCCGGAATGCTCCACGCTGACCTGGACGCCGGCCCCGCAGGTGCGCTGGATGAGCCTGTCGAGATCGGAAAGGCCGGGCGCCGGTGCCAGCGGCGCCCGCTGCGGCCAGGCAGGTGCGCCGGGGACGCCCGGGGCGCCCGGGCCACCGGAGGCGCCGACAGCGCCGGTGGCCCCGGGAGCGCCAGGAACGCCAGGAACGCCAGGAACGCCAGGAGAGCCAGAGCCACCGGAGACGCCCGAGGCTGCCCCTGGCGTCACATCCTGCTGCCTTAGCACGCCGAGCATCCGGCGCATCTCCTCGAGCGCGTCCCTGCTCGTGGCCTGGATCGCGCCGAGAGCGTCCCGCGCGTCGTCGGGACTGCTGTCGATGACGTACTGACCGTAGCCGGCCTGTACGGCGATCACGCTCATGCTGTGCGCCACGACGTCGTGCAGTTCCCTGGCGATTCGCAGCCGCTCCTCGCCGACCGCGCTGCTCGCGGCCTGCTGCTGCAGCGTCTGCGCGTACAGCCGGCGCTGGCGCACGGAACACCCGGTCATCCAGGCGATGATCATCGCGAACGCGACAGGGACGTACCCGCCCGCGCCCCCGTGCCTGAGTTCCCTGTAGGCGACCACGATCAGCACTATGACGGCCAGCGCCAGCGCCAGGGCGGCGAGTCCGTTCTGCCTGCTGCTCGTGGCGGTCACCAGGTACATCACGTACGCGGCGGCCAGGAAGGTTACCCAGGAAAGCCCGGGGGAACCGTCAGCGACCGCGGCCGCCACGGTGATCAGGACGCCGTACGCCGCGACGGGACCGCGACGGCGCAGCGCGACCGGGAAGAACACCAGCGCGGCAAGCACCAGGTCGGCAAGCATGGACTGGCGGATCGGGCCGACCGGGCGGGCGATCACGAAGATGGCGCAAAGCGCGGCCGCCGATCCGGCCATGACGTCGATCGCCATCCAGTGGACCGTGCGCATCCGCTTGGTCAGCGGCGGGCGCGCCGCGGCAACAGGCGGCCAGCCCGGCGAAAACGCCGGGTGCGCCGGGAGAGCAGGGTTCGCCGGGTACGTCGGCAACGGGCGCGGCGCGGCGCGCGGGTAAGATATGTCGCGTTCGGGGCCCACACCCTAACGGTAGCCGCTGACAGGCCGCCGTGCCTCATCCCGCAGGAGTAGCCCGTAGTGGTTACCCCGCGGCGCACGCGGCCAAACAGGGCGGCGATATCTCACCGCGCAGGGGGACGCCGTGCCCGCCTCAGACCTGACACCCTATGACACATGGAACCCTCGACCGCGGCGCGGCCCGTCATTGAGACGACCGCGCTGACCAAGGTCTACCCGGGCGGCGTCACCGCGCTCGGCGGCCTCACCGTAACCGTGGCCCCCGGCGTCACCGGGCTGATCGGCGCGAACGGCGCCGGGAAATCCACGCTGATCAAGGTACTGCTCGGCCTGCTCGAACCCACCAAGGGCATGGCCAAGGTGCTCGGCCTTGACTGCGTCAAGGACGGCGAGCAGATCAGGCGGATCGTCGGGTACATGCCCGAACACGACTGCCTGCCTGCCGACGTCACGGCGACCGAGTTCGTCACCCACATGGGCAGGATGTCCGGCATGCCGGCCACCACCGCCAAGGAACGCGCCGCGGAGGCGCTGCGGCACGTCGGCCTGCACGAGGAGCGGTACCGCCACATCGGCACCTACTCGACAGGAATGAAGCAGCGGGTGAAGCTGGCTCAGGCGCTGGCCGGCGACCCGCGGCTGCTGCTGCTCGACGAGCCGACGAACGGGCTCGACCCGGCGGGCAGGAACGCGATGCTCGAGCTCATCGCGCGGATCGGCGAGGAGTTCGGCATCTCGATCATGGTGGCCTCGCACCTGCTCGGCGAGATCGAGCGGATCTGCAACCACCTGGTCGCGATCGAAGCCGGAAAGCTGCTGCGGGCCGACACCATCGACAGCTTCACCAAGGCCAGCCAGACGCTGGTCATCGAGGTAGAGGAGGGAACGGACGCGCTGGCGGAGGAGCTTGCCCGCCGCGGCATGCGGCCCCGGGTCTTCCAGCGCGCCGTCCTCGTCCCGATCGGCGGCGACGACACCTACGACGCGGTGCGCGACAGCGTGGCCGGCCTGGGCCTGCCGCTGAGCCGGATGGAGCAGCGCCGCCACCAGGTGGAGGAACTCTTCCGCGACCACGACAGGCTGGAGGCCGTCGATGCCGGTTGAAACACCCGCCAGCGGCACCGCGACCGGCGTCATCCATGACCTCGGCTACCGGCGCTATGACGGCCCGCGGCTGGGCCGGCGCCGGATTGTGGCGGCGCTGACCTGGCACAGCTTCCGCGCCGCGTTCGGCTTCGGCCGCAGCGCGAAGGCCAAGGTCGTGCCGGTGCTCGCCCTCGCGGGGCTCTGCCTGCCCGCCATCGTCAACGCGTTCGCAATGTCCAGGGGCAACCCGCGGCTGCTCGACTACGACACCTACCAGCCGGTGCTGCGCGCCCTCGTGATGACGGTGTTCGTCGCCGTGCAGGCGCCCGAGCTTGTCTCGCGCGACCTGCGCAGCCGGGTGCTGCCGCTGTACTTCTCCCGGCCGATACGGTCCGGCGACTACCCGCTCGCCAAGTACCTGGCGTTCACCGCCGCGTGCCTGGTGATGATGGAGGTCCCGCTGCTGATGCTCTACATCGGCGCGATCGTCAACGTGCACGGCGGGTCCGCCGTGTGGGCTCAGACGAGGGCGCTGATCCCCGGCCTGCTCGTCGGCCTGATGTGGTCGGTGGTGCTCGCCGCGGTGAGCCTTTTCCTCGCGTCGCTGACCGGCCGCCGCGCCTTCGCCACCGGCGCTGTCGCGATCTTCTTCCTGCTCACCTATGTCCTGTCGCAGATCCTGCTTCAGGTGGAGACCAACGCGGCCCAGGCAGGCCCGCCGTCGGGTCCGGTCCATGTGATCAAGGGGGGCCCGGGCGGCGCCGGCGGCCCGGTGACCGTGGGTCCGGGACCCGTTCACCTCGGCCAGCTCCTGTCGCTGCCACCCCCCTCGCTCGCGGAGAAGGTGTCCGGGCTGTTCAGCCCGTTCACGCTGTTCGACGGCGTGACGAGGTGGCTCGGCGGCACCAATCCCGCGGACAACGTGCGCAACCCGGGCGGCTTCGGCGCCGTCTACGCGCTGGTGCTGGTCGTCCTCCTCGCCGCCTGCCTGGCCGGCCTGGCCGCCCGATACCGGAAGGCGCGTCTGTCATGAGCGTCATCGACCTGACCAATGTGAGCCGCTGGTACGGCAACGTGGTGGCGGTCAACGACATCACGATGTCGATTGGCCCGGGCGTCACCGGCCTGCTCGGCCCCAACGGCGCGGGCAAGTCCACCATCTTGCACATGATCGCGGGCTTCCTGGCGCCGTCCAAGGGAACGCTGACGGTCAGCGGCGAGCCGAGCTGGCGAAACGAGGGCGTCTACAAGTACCTGGGCCTGGTGCCGGAACGCGACTCGGTGTACGCCTTCCTCACCGGCGAGCAGTTCGTCCGCGCCACCGCCAGGCTGCACAAGCTTCCCGACGTGGAAGCGGCGACCAGGCGGGCGATCGAAATGACCGACATGTCGGAGGCGGCCGGGCGGAAGATCGCCACCTACTCCAAGGGCATGCGGCAGCGGATCAAGGTCGCGGCCGCGCTCGTCCACGAGCCTGAGATCCTGCTGCTCGACGAGCCGTTCAACGGCATGGACCCGAGGCAGCGGATCCACATGATGGACCTGCTCGCCAAGCTCGGTGCCGAAGGCCGCACCATCTTGTTCAGCTCCCACATCCTCGAAGAGGTGGAGCGGCTTTCCGGGACCATCCAGGTCATGGTCGCCGGGCGGCTCGCCGCGTCAGGCGACTTCCGCGCCATCAGGCGGCTGATGACCAGCCGCCCGCACGTGTTCAGCGTCCGCTCGTCCGACGACAGGCGGCTGGCCGCGGTGCTCGTCGGCCGTCCGTACACCGCCGCCGTCGAAGTCACCGCCAAGGGGCTGCAGGTAAGGACGTCCGATTTCGGCGCGTTCTGCGGGCAGATCGCGGTGCTCACCCGCGACCACGGCATCGCGCTGCGCGAACTGCTGCCCACCGACGAGTCGCTGGAAAGCGTCTTCGGCTACCTGATCTCCAACCAGCCCAACTAGGAGTCGAGTCTTCGATGTCTTCCCTCTTCAACCCCGTGGTCGCGGCCATCACGGCGCGCGCCACGCTTGGCCGGCGGCGTGCCGTGCTCTTCGCGATCCCCGCGGTGATCCTGATCGCGCTCACGCTCGTGCTCAGGGCGACCCATCCCGCGGGCGCGGCCTGGCCGGACCACGTGCTCGGCGACTTCGGCTTCTCGGTGCTGCTGCCGCTGACCGCGCTGATCATCGGGACCGGGGTGCTCGGCGCCGAGATCGACGACGGCAGCGCCATCCACCTGCTCGCGACGCCGGTCCGCCGCTCGTCGGTGGTGGTCACGAAGTTCGCGGTCGCCTCCGTGCTCACGATGCTGTTCGCCGCGCTGCCCGAACTGGTGGCCGGGCTGCTCGCGCCGCACAGCGGCAAGCTCACGCTCGCCCTGTTCGTCGGCGCCCTGGCGGGCTCGGTGATCTACAGCGCCGCGTTCGTGGCCGCCTCGGTGCTGACCACCCGCGCGATCGCGATCGGCCTGCTGTACGTGCTGATCTGGGAGGGGCTGCTGTCCAACCTGGTCGGCGGCGTCCGCATCCTGTCCATCGCCCATTACGGGCTCGGCATCGCGAACGCGATCTACCCCGACCAGAACCTGAGGGCCGGCCTGACCCTGAGCACCTCGGTGATCCTCGGCCTCATAGTGACCGTAGGCGCCCTCATCCTCGCCTCCCGCCGCCTGTCGGCCTTCGCGATCAAGGGGGAGCCCGCATAATCCCGTTATCCCGAACGGCGCGCGCTGTTCCCGCCAACGGCACACTTCCCCGGCCCCGGCCCCGGCCCCGGCCCCCGCCTCCCGCGCCCGGCCCCCGGGTTGGGCCACACGCGCATCTGACCCGATAGGGCTGGCGCGCTGCGCATCCGGGGCTGGGGCGGTTGCGCGTCTGGCCCGATACGTTCTGGGTCTGAGGACTCACCTACGGGGTTGCCCGGGCTCCAGGGGCGCCCGAGGAGGGCGATCACGCCGGGACGGGCCTGGACGTCCCGGCGTGATCGCGAGTTTCCCGGGAGGGCGGTCAGTTGTTGCTGCAGATGCTGCCGTTGAGGTAGAAGGCGGCTGGAGCGGTGGTCTGGCCGCTGTCGTTTCCGAGGAAGCCGAACGTCGCGGTGCCGCCGCTGGCGCCGATCGCCGCGTCGTAACTGGCGTTGACGGCCGAGACGGACGTTCCTGTCTGGGTGTAGGAGGCGTTCCACATCTGGGTGATCTGCTCGCCGCTCGACGGCCATGTCCAGGTCAGGGTCCAGCCGTTCACCGCCGTCGACGCCTTGTTGGTGATCGTGACGCCGCCCTGGAAGCCGCCCGGCCAGCTGCCCGCCACCGAGTAGTGCACCGCGCAGCTCGCCGAGGCGGGCGGCGGCACGGTGAACGTGACCGGCGGCGACGGCAGCGAGGCGTTGCCCTGGGAGTCGACCGCGACCACGTTGTAGGTGTAGCTGTCTCCGATGGTGAGCCCGGTCAGCGTGGTGGTCGTCCCCGTGGTGGTCGCCACGAGCGCGGAACCGCTCGAGGTCACCTGGTAGACCTTGTAGTCCGCGATCGGGTAGCTGCCGGCGGCGGAGGCGGGCCAGGTCAGCGTGGCGGTCCCCGAGGTGCTGCTCGACGTGGACGACGACAGGCCCGAGGCGACCGGCTGGCCGGGCGCGCCCGGCGCGGTGACGCCGGTGGTGCCGCTGCCCGGAATGTGCACGACGGTCAGCGAGTACGGGGCCACCGTGACGGAACTGGCGCTGCCCGCCGCGCTGGTGATCGACGTCGCGTTGTTCGCGAGCGTGTACACGGTCGGCGTGCCCGACGGGGTGAAGCCGCTCTCGCTCAGGCTGACCGTGTAGGAGCTGGACGGGTCCTCGTTGTCGATGAGGACGTTCAGGTTCCCGCTGGTGTCGCGGACGGCGTGCACCTTGAGCAGGGCCTGGCTGGAGGTGGAGGTGACCATCGTGTCGCCGGGCGCGGCCAGCTTGGTCAGCATCTCGATGGCGTAGTACGGGGCGAACGGGGTGTCCACCGCCGGCTCGGTGGCGCCGTCGGAGTTCGAGCCGTTGGAGAAGATGCCCTGGTCGCCGTAGTCGGTGGCGCCGTCGACGGTGCTGACGGTGCCGGCGCCGTTGTGCTCGTTCCACCAGTCGACGTTGCTCACGCCGTTCTCCAGCCAGGTCATGTACATGTCCGCGCCGAACAGGGCGGCCGGCTGGGTGTCCATGTCGATCGTGGAGTTCGTCTCGGTGACCAGGATCGGGACGCTGGCCGGGCTGGCGATGCCGGCGTACTGGCTCAGCTCGCTGTGCAGCGTGGACACGATGCCGGCGATGTCGGCCGGGTCGGTCAGCATGCCGGCGGTGGTGGACCCGCCCGGGTAGTAGTGCACGATGACGCACTGGGTGCTGGCGCCGAGCGCGGTGAGGACCGTCTGGTTCCAGGACTGCGGATATTCGGAGTTGGTCACGTTGTCGGGCCAGAACCCTGGCGTGGTCAGGACCACGCACACCTTGGCGTTCGCGTTCACCGCGTGGATCGCGGACTGGTACTGCAGGAAGTTGGCCGCGTACTGGGCGGGACCGCAGTCGTAGGTCTGCGCCGGCTCGCTGCCGACCGTGACCGCCGGCCCGTTCAGCGATGTCTCGCAGTGCGCGTCGGCCTCCCAGTTGGCGCCGTAGGTGCCGTTGCCGTAGACCTCGTTGCCCACCTCCCAGTAGGCGACCGAGTCACTGGCTGCCGCCTGCACCCACGCGGCAGCCAGGCTCGGCGTGCCTGTCCCGTAGTTGACCGTGATGATGGGCGCCGCACCGGCCGCGTTCGCCGTGGCCATGAAGTCGGAGAAGCTCGTGTTCGGCGCGACGTAACCGCCGGCCGCCGCGGTCTGCGTCTGCCAGTTGTAGATGTCGGAGTACGAGCCGCCGGGGTACCGAAGCGCATCGACGCCCGCCGCCTTCAGCAGCGGGGGAATCGCCGTGTCGTTCATGTACCCGTCGTACACCGCCGTGTTCAGCCCGATCGCGTGGGCGGGGATGGCCCCCAGGCCCGCGGCGGCGTCGATGGTGACGGCGGCCGCGTTCTGCGCGGCCGCGGGCCGCGCCTGCACCACGCCGAGCAGCGCCGCCGCCAGTATCACTGTTCCCGCCAGTGCTGAGGTCTTCCCGAGCATGGCCTGCACCCCATCTCGTTGTCGAAGCGCATCGATTGGGTTTCATTAGCCTCGCCCGGCGGCGGCCTGTCCACTGGCCACGGTGCCGGGCCGGTCTCCCGGCACGGCACCGTGATGGATACGCGCAGCTCAGAGCCAGTCCTCCGGGCCGGGCCCGCGGCGCGGGCCCGGCCGGTGAAATGTAAGGAACCCGGCTGGCCTTTCACGTGGAGTCGCGCAGCACCAGTTCGGTGTCGAGCACGATGTGCGAGGGCTGCCTTCCCGGGCAGACGATCTGCTCGAGCAGCTCTTCGACCATCCTGGCGGCCATCGCGTCAACCGGCTGGCGGACCGTGGACAGCTTGGGCCTGCTCTGCTGCGCCGACGAATCGTCGCCGAACCCGATGATCGCGACGTCGTCCGGCACGCGCCTGCCAAGCCGCCGAAGGGCCCGCAGCGCCCCGGCGGCCATCAGGTCGGAGGCGGCGAAGACGGCGTCGATTCCGGGGCGGTGGTCGAGCAGCCGGAACAGCGCGTGCTCCCCGGACGGTGAGCTGAAGTCGCCGTACGCGATCATGCCGGGATCCCTGGCGTCCGTCATGGCCTTGCGGTAGCCCAGCAGGCGATCGATGCCAGCGGCCATGTCGGGCGGCCCGGCGATCGTGGCGACCGCCTTGCGGCCGTGGCCCAGCAGGTGCTTGACGGCAATTAATGCCCCACCGACGTTGTCGGCGTCGACGTACGACAGCTTCTCCGCGCCGTTGACCGGGCGCCCGCACAACACGATGGGCAAGCCCAGGCTCGCGTAGTCGAAGTCCGGCCTGCCGTGCATCGAGACGAAGAACGCGCCGTCGACGTGGCCGCTGCGCAGGTACCTCGAGACCGTGCGGTACTCGGTCGGCGAGTGCAGCGTGAGCAGGACGAGCTGCATGTCGGCGGAGGCCAGCGACTTGTTCACCGAGCGCAGCATGCGGGCGAAGAAGGGGTCGGCGAACACCTTCAGGCTCTCCTCGCCCACCACGAGGGCGATGGAACTGGCCCGCTGGGGCTGCGACGCCCGCGGGGCCCGGTTGCGCACATAGCCGAGCCGGGCCATCGCCTCTTCCACCCGGTCCCTGGTCTGCGGGCTGACCTTCGCCGAGCCCGTCAGGACCCGCGACGCCGTCGCTGACGACACGCCGGCCAGGTGCGCAACATCGGCTAGCGTCGGGGGCGCCGGCGCAGCAGGAAGAATTCCTGAGCTTATTACCGTCACCGCGTTCTCCTCGGCACGTTGATGGGGTTTGAGCGCCCCCCGCCGCAAGCCCGCAGTTGGGTTGTCTGAATTATTTTGTAACGTGGCGGAAACCTCTCGCAACCGTTGTGCCGGTTCTTCTTTTGATTCCGCCTGAAGGGTGCTGCCATGCTGACTCTGCTTTAACATTGTGCTCGTTTGCAACATTGCTTACGGGTAGCTCACGATCGACACTCCTGCATTTACGCAGGTCATGCTCGAAATTAGCGAATCGCATGTAATTTTCTAGAACGTCTTCGACTAGGCCACCCGGACTGCCGGGACCACTGGGATGGCCAGGATGGCTGGGATGACTGAGGCCGCCAGGATGGCTGAGGCTGCCAGGATGGCTGAGGCCGCTGGGACCGCCGGGACCGCCGCTGGTGCTGTCGCCCAGGGTGCGGCGGAGGTCTGGAGCGTGGTTTGGGCCTCACGATTCCTCCTCGCTTCATCGCGGCGACCGGGAAAGGACGGCGGGCCGGGCTGGGGCGGCCGTCCGGTAAGCGCTTTCCGGTTGGGGCTGTAGCGTAAGCTCGCCGGCCATGACCGGGAATGCCCGCGCCGGCAGCCCGCCGGGCCAAGGTCCCAGAGCCGGGCAGAACCCGCCGCCGAGCATCCTCCCCGCAGGAACCTGCCACCTGCGTAAAGGCTGACCATGGCGGCGATCGGCGCCGCGGCGGGCGGGCCCGCCGCGGCCATGTCCGGCACCCGGCCGCGGGCCGGAAGCCTGAAACTTCCATTTCATGGCCCGGCTTCGATGTCCCGGTTTGCCCGCGCCGAAACCATGTCCTTGACCGGTTTAGCTCGGCCGATTTAGGTTGAGGCACTTTCCAGAACCTGTTTCGGAGGTGCATGTCCAATGAGGTTCTTGCACGGAAAAATGCAAAAAGCGCTCGCCGTCGCCGCGGCGGCCGGCGCCGCCGCCCTCGGGCTGGCCGCGGTGGCCGCGGCGCCCGCCGCCGCGAGCACGTCGTGCAGCGCGGCGTACTCGGTGCAGACCGACTGGGGGTCCGGGTTCACCGCGGCGCTCTCGGTGACCAACAACGGCACCAGCGCGATCACGGGATGGACGCTGACCTACTCTTACGCCGGCAACCAGACCCTGCAGT
>DAHVAN010000289.1 GCA_027314595.1 Actinomycetota bacterium
CCGCCCGGATCGTTACACCAGCCCGCCGCCGGGTCCCGTACCAGCACACCCCGCCAGGCACCCCGGCCAGCCAGGGGAAAGAACTTCCCTCAATCTGTCAAATCACCGATGAGCTGCGCAGGCGAGGATGAAAGAAGCTCAGTACGCTCGTCAAGGCCCAGGATGACCAGGCCGCCGCCGGGAAGGTTCGCCAGGGCGCTGAGCGTGGACGAAATGGAGGCGGGCAGGCCCCCGGCTGCTGACTTGACCTCCACCGAAGCCGTGTCTCCGCCCGTAGCTCTCAGCTCGCGGACTAGCGCATCCAGGTCTTCCGTAGTCACAGGTCAAATGTAACCGCTCGGTGGTTATATTTCAGTTCTATTTGGTTACATTATGCCGGTCCAGTGCCAGGTCGGTCCCGACAGCCAGATGTCAGGCCGGCGCACCGGGCCGTCTGCGCTAGCAGTGGAGGCCACCACGGCGCTCCTGCTCGGCACCGTCGCCGCGCGAGTTCACCCCGGCCTGGTCCTGACCACAGCCTGTCGGCTCACTTTGTGCCCCCGGGCGGTGCCGATTTGGCGGGGTGGACGCAGGAGAGTCGGGCGGTCGCGTAGTGCGGCATCCAGATCAGGCCCCGGGCGGCTGAGTGTGATACCCGGTGTTAGCCGGTTACCGGAGCTGCGACTTTCAGTAGCCTGATGTTCGTGGAGAACGGACTGGCCTCGCCAGAGGACGCCGCGCGCCTCGTCCGCGGCATGGTCGCCGGCATGCACAAGTGCAGTGCGGTCGCGCCTATCCGGTTTCCCGGTCCGCAGGGCGCGTTCCCGGCAGACATCCTGCTGGGCCCGCCGCCGGTCGTTCTCGACGCGAACGTGCTCCGCAACGACATCCGGCGTGCCTGCCGCACCGGGCAGCGAACCGTCCTGGTCTCGGCCGCGAACGCCGGCTTCATCCGCCTGTTCTGCGCCGAGCACGTCTACCGTGAGGTGATCGAGCACAGCGGCGACTGGACCGCGAACGGGCCGGTCACCCGCGACGCGTTCCTGCGCAGGTGGCTGCTGGAGTACCTGCCCCTGATCCGGATCGTCCCCATCGGGGACGTGCAAATGGGCTGGCTCGGCCAGGCCGAGCGGGAGCGCGTCGGTCATCTCGCGCGTCCTGACCAGGACCCCGACGACGTGCCCTCGGCTGTGCTGTCCCTGCTCCTGGGGGCCTTCTTCCTGTCCGAGGATGGCAAGCCCCTGCGCGCGGTCTACGGCGACGCGGACCTGGCCGGCCACCGGGACTGGGTGAGCGTCCTCAAGGCAGGCGGGGACGCCGGGCAGCTCGCCAAGACCATCACGCTGGCCGCGAACCTTACAGCCCTCGCCGGCCATGGGCTGGCCAGCGGCGCCCGGCGGATCGCCGCGGCAACCAGCCCGTGGGCCCTCGTCGCGGGCGGTCTCGTCGCGGCCGGGTGGTACCTGACCCGGCCCGCCAGCACCAGGCAGCAGGTCAAGTCCGCAGCCGGGTCCGTCGTGACCGTCGTGCTCGGCGCGGCGCTCGCCTACCAGGAAGTCCAGGACCGCTTCACCACCGCCGCGCCGGGCACCCCGGGCTGGGCATCGCTGGCCGCCGAGCTACCGCCCGCCGCTGTCCTCGGGCGCGCCTGCCTGCACACGCTGGCCCGCAGCCCCGGCTGCGACCGCTTCGCCGCCGAGCTGGCAAGGGAACTGCCGTGGCTTGGGGTCGCCCATGGCGAGGCCAAGGTCCGCCAGGCCCTCCGCGGCGCCGGGCCGTTCACCGAGGTCTGGCGGGGCAGATGGCAGGCCGGGCACGCTGCCCCGGCCCTGCTGCGCTACCTCACCAGCCAGGCCGGCAAAGCAGAGGCCGCGTGACAGCGGGGCCGCCCGGCAGCCCGGGTCGCGACGGCGGCACGGGAGACTGGCCGCAGAACCTGCTCGCGCGGGTCGCCGCGACGGTCGGCCGCCGGCACCAGGAAGACGTCGCGAGCGCCGCGCTGCTGTACGTCATCCAGGCCGATGGCGACGCCCGCCGCGCCGTGGTGACAGACCTTGCCCGCCGGGCCGGGCTGGCTGCGGGCGCCGAGCTGCCCGAGGACCTGTTCTTCACCGGGCAGGACCACGGGGAAGACGGGCGGCCGGACATCGTCGGCGTGGACGACAGCGCCCGCGCCCGCATCGTCATCGAGGCGAAGGTCGACGCCGGGTTCCAGCCCGGCCAGGTCGCCCGGTACAGCACCCGCCTGGTTCCCGGCCTGCCCTCCGTGCTGGCGGTGCTAGCCCCCGAGCGCAGGCTGCCGCGGCTCCTGGACGAGGCGGCCCGGCAGCTCGCCGCGGCGGGAACCGCTACTGCGGGGCTAGGGCCGCTGACCTGGCAGACCAGCGACCGGTCACTGACCCTGACGGGAATCTCCTGGCTGGCCGCGCTCGAAGCGATGGAGAGCGTGACCTCCTCGCCCGACCTCGGCCAGCTGCGCGGCTACTACGACTACCTCGAATCAGCCGCCTTCCTGCCCTTCGCGGCAGCCGACCTGGCCAGGGCAAACGGTCGGCTGATGCAGTCGGTGACCAGCGTCGCCCAGAACGTCGCCGCCGAGTTCCCGGGCGGCAGCGCCATCCACAGCTGGTCGTCCGCGGGGAGGATGCTCGAACTTCACGGGCGCCCCGCGTGGTTCGGCGTATGGCTGGAAGCGTGGGCGCGGCGCGAGGACACGCCCTACTGGCTCACCTACAGCAAGAACGCCCTGCCGTCGGCGCAAGCCGCCCGGCTCCTGCCCCAGCTGAACGCCATCGCGGGACTGGGCGCGCACCGCGACGACAGCTACCTGTGCATCGCCCTGTTCCCGCCGGCCGAGGCCGGACGCGCCGAGGTCCAGGAAAGCCTGGCCAGCCTCATCCGCCAGGCAGCCGACATCGTCCGCTAGCGCACGACCTGCACGGAGGCCAGCGCAGGGCGCACCGGATCCCTTGATCGCCGAACGGGCTTGCTTGTCCGGCGCGTGCTAGCAAGGCGGAACGCGCGGAGCAGCTGGCTGAGGCACAATCAAGCCCGTGACCTCGTTCAGTCTCGGTGCGGGCATCCATCCCGACCTGCCTGACACGCTTGTTCACTTCAATGGCCGGCCACGCGTCCGGGCAGATGACCTGCCGCCGGTGTTTGGCCAGGGCGGCCCGGATGACCGGCTGGCTGGCATTGCCCATGCCGGAACCATCTATGCGACGCGTGTCTGGGGTTCGCGCGGCCTCGTCGTCTGCTTGTCCGAAGCCTCGCCGGCAGCGCTGGCGAGGTTGTTCTCCACGGGGGTCACGTACCGCGGGCCGTACTCGCCGTGGGCGGTGATGCTCAACCGGGCCACCGCCGTGACCTCCGGCATCGCCCCTGTGTGGTACATGAGCGACGAAGCACTGGCAGCCACCGACACGCTGCCCGATCACCTGGCGGACCGGCGTGTCCGCTACGTCCCGGGAGCAGCCGACTGGCTCGCCGAACGGGAATGGCGAATGTGCTGGGGCAACACGCTGATCGCCCCGGGCTCCGTCGCCGCCCTCGGACTGGCCGGACTCGCCGCCGGCGTCATCGTCGGCACGCAGGGCTGGCTACCGCCGGCGCTTCAGATTACCAGCGGGCCAGGCGTAGGCCAGCTGGCCTACGCCTGGCCCGTGCACGGGCTCGCCCGCTGGTGGTGGAATGGCCAGGCAGTGGTCCCCGACGGGACCATCGACATACAAACCCAGGCGGCCTCCTACCGCGCCACGCCACATCCGGTTACGCCGTTCTGATGATTGCGCTTCAGGTCTTGGCCCGGCCGGTTTCCCGCGCCTGCCTGCGCGGCTGACCTGGGCAGGATCGTCAGGGTTAGACCGCCGGGACCGGCAGGCCCAAGAGGAGCGATGCTCGGACGCGGGTTCCCAGGCCGAAGCTCATGTCGTCCGGCGGTGCCGCCAAGAGGGCACCGGGAGTGACTCCGCTGAGGCGTTCCACTGGCGTGAGCCGGAGGGCATCGTCGAGCGCCTGCAGGGCCTGTGGCAGGAGGCGCTCGATCAGGCGGGCCGGGTCGATGTGCGGTCTCGACGGCGCGAGCTGACGCAGGCCCCACTCGCCCGGGCCGCCGAGGTGGCCGAAAAGGTCGGCGAGGTCCTAGGCGTCGTCTTCGGGGAGGGCGACCAGCGTCTCGCGTGGCCTGTCGCCGTGGTGGGCGGCTGTGGTGTGCAGGCCTTCGCTGTGGACGGTGTTGCGGAGGATCCGGGCGATCTCGAGGACGCGGGAGTGGGCGGTGCCTTCGGCGAACAGGTCGGCGAGTTCGGGGCTGGCCGGGCGGATCTGGCGGCGCCAGCGGTCCTTCTGCCAAGCTGCGTTCCGCCTGCCGCCGGGGTCCAGGCCGGCCGCCAGGTGGGCCGCGCGGGCGGCGGCGTCGAAGGCCCCGACCATGTTGACCATGAAGTAGTCGAGTGCCTCGGTGGCCTCGCCTGCTGTCTGGTTGTCTTGCGGGACTAGGAGGGCGGTGTGGACGCGGTCCCGGCAGCGGAGGAGCCGCACGATCCGTTCGTGCAGGGACCCGAACAAGAACGTGGGGCCTTTGCGCTGCACATCCCTGCTATGGGCTACGAGCGCGCTTCCCCAGCGCCAGCCCGACGGCAGCTGGGCCCCGGGCGGCCGACCACAAGAGCAGGTGCTCGCCGAAGCGCAGCCCGTTCGGGGCGATCATCGGGTACTGCCGTCGGCCGCGAAGGTACAACCCGATAACGGCCAGCGCCTGCTCAGCGGTCATCGGGTTCGCCGCAGCCACCCAGGACGGGACGGCTCCGCCAACGAGCAGCCGGCTGGAAGTGACCAGCACGTCGGCGCGCATCTCGACTGCGACCCGGGTGGCCACGACGTCCCGCAGCCACGCCGAGGGACTACAGTCCGCCGGGATCGACTGCGCGGCTGCCGCCTCCCAGCTGCTGTATCTGTCCACTCCGCGGAGCCAGCTCGACCCGTCACTGTCGGTGCTGGTAAAGGTCAGATGATCCTTGCCGCGGTCTGGCTCGTCCAGGCAGACGGCTCCGGGCTGGTCGTCCTGCCCCGGGTCGGCTAGCCAGTGAAGGGTGATGTCGTCGCGTTGCCCGAGGCTCCACAGGAGCCGGGAGGGCTCGGGAACCCCCAGCCTGCCCGGCGACGTGGTGCTGTTGTCGGCCTGCCGCTGGCTGGCGGGGAGGTCGACAAGGATCCGCAGGTCGCGTCCCGCGCTGGCGGCGAACGGGCCGGGCTTGTCGCCCGCGAAGGCCAGCGGCGCCCGAAGCTCCGGAATCGGCATGGCCCGCGTCCCCCCTTCTCCCCGGCCTCTGGGATACTCCTGGGCACCGCGTCCGATGCCCTGATCCATTGCTCCCGGCACTATACGGGTATCCAGGTTTATGGGTGTTGCCGGCAATGAATGCCCCCACCTCCCCGATGCAAGGCCTGATGCTGCCGTGTCGCCGCACTGGCGGACGGCGCGCCGTGGCCGTGCCCAGCCACGGCGTGGCCGCACACGCGCGCTTTCCGCCGCCCGGGTAACACCCATGCTGATGGCTGGAAATCCACAGGTCAGCGGGAAAATGGGCCTGCGATATACCTGACTGGTGCGCTGACGCTGGCCGCCAATCGCCGAGTTCCTGCGCGTCTGGCATCTTGCGGAGCCCGTCGCGGTTCAGGGGCCGGGCGTGGCCGAGTGGTACCTGACGATGCCGCTCAACCCGACGAACTGTCGCCATCGTGCCTCGTGCGGCGCGGCCCCACCAACGCGCTCAGTTCTACGGGCCACCGGTGTCTGAGGATGGCTGGACCGCTGCCGCGGGACCTCCCTTCCCGCGCGGGTAGCCGCTCGGGACGTCAAGGTTGCCGTTGATGATGATGACCCCGACGAGTGACGGGTACCGGGGGTCGTCGAGCCCGATGAGAGCGGGCTCCATCCAGCCGAGGTAGTTCTCCAGGACCCCGGGCGGGAGCCGCTTGCCGGTCATGTCGAGGACGACCAGGATGGACAGCTGGGAGCCGGTGTCGGCTGCGTAGTCGGCCGGCTGGCCGAGGTACTTGTGTGATGTCTCCACCGTGACTGCGGTCTGCCGGGCAACTTTCAGTTCGGCGTTGATACGGTCGTGGAGGACGTCGAGGAACCCGCCGGCCGTCCGGTTGCCTCGTTGGACCCGGCCTTCAAGGGAAGGGTCAGCCAGCAGGCGGTTGAAGAGGTCGTTGTGGAAGGCCCGCTCAGTGACACGGGCGCCTTTTCGGTACGCACGGTCGAACTGCATGTCCACGGCTTTGTCGACGATCGCCGTGTAGAGGCGGCAGAACGCCTGGACGTCGCCGGGGTACATGTCCATGGCGTGCAGCACCGAGTACATGCGGACGATCCGCTCGTCGAGCTGAGGCCGGCTGGTCAGCGCGTCGGTGGTCGCGTCGAAGGGACGCAGCCGCATTTCTGAGTGCCCGGCGACGGGAAGCACCTGGTCGGTGCCCGGGCCGGTGAAACGGGCGGCGATCGGGAACGCCTGCGGCGGAGCGCCTGCCGGGAGCTTGTACGACACGCTGAGGGGACCCGAGGCGGACAGCCGGTAGACCCCGTCGTCGTCCGGGGAAGTCCGGGGGAACGTGAAGGTCGGGAGGCGCGCCTGGTTAGGGCTGAGCACGCTGAGGAATCCCACCTCGACTGCCATGGCCTGTTCGGGCCAGCTGGTGAGCCGGATCTCCAGGGTGAGGTTGTGGACTTCGTCAGGGCGCAGGACGTGTGCGTTGGTGACGAGCGTCCCGTCCAGGCGGCAGACCCCGACCGCCAGGGCCGGCTTCTCGGGCCCGTCGTCGGCAGGGCGCGGAAAGAAGCCCCGGTCGCGTGACTCGATGATGCGGACCGGAAGCGGGACCGACCCGAGCTGCCGGGCGACCGCGGCGATGTCGCGGGGCTGCTGGAGCACCGCGATCTGGGCGTTCAGTGCGGCCAGGGGCCCCAGGAGAGGGTCGTTGCCCGTGTCCGCCGGCCCGTCTCCTAGCGCGACTTCGGCGCGCCGGCGCGCGGCGTGCACGTGGGCGTCGGCGTTCCCGGCTGCGTCCTGGGTTGCGGCGTCCCAGCGGAGCAGGTGGGCGGCGGATCGCAGGGCGTCTGCCCAGGTCGCCCACGCGGACTCTGTCGCAGGGACGGTCTGGGGGCTCCGGCCGGGTGGATGTCGTCGGCTGCCAGCTCCAGCTGGCCGGCGAGTTCGGCCAGGCGTTGCGGCGGCTGGGCGGCGCTGGCCTGGTGCAGGGCCTTACGGGCCGCTGCGGCGGCCCGGAACCGCGAGAAGATGGCATCGACTTCTTCGTCGCCGTCCCGTTTCGTCAGGTTCGGGACAGCCGGGATGGTGCCCGTCCCGAGGGCGGCCTCCCCGGCGGCGATCTCCGCGACTGCCGCGGCTAGCTCGAGGCGCGCCTCGTGCTCGCGGTCCCCGGGGATGGAGGCGGCGATGTGCCTGACGGTTTCTTCCGCGTCTGCCCATCGCCCGGCGCGCTGGAGAATCTCGATGACCTCCAGCGCGGGCAGCGGGCGGCCTGGCAGGTGAAGGTCTGCTACCGCGGTGAAGCTGGCCAGCGGCTGGAGCCCGGTCCCGTATGGGCAGCCGAGCAACACTGTCTGCACGCGGTAGTCGCGTGTGTTGAAGGGGTCCGCGAACTCAGGGCGGGCAAGTACCGACAGCGCCCGCTCGGCGAACAGGCCGCTGTTCGCCAGGCGGGGCGGCCACCAGGACAGCAGGAGGCTCCGCAGGTCATGCGCAGAGACCCGGTCGGACAAGGCGAGCGCCCGCGCCGCCGACGGTTCCGCCTCCTGATCAGGCAGGTTCCGGACGAGGGACCGGATTGCGCGGATGCAGGTGTCGGTGAAGGCTTCGACTCCGTCGAATGCGGCGCGGTGGGTAACCACCGCGATCGCTGAGACCAGGTTCAGCAACTCCTGGCGCCGCTCCGGGGGGATGTCGAGCTTGGTAACCAGTCGCATGGCGGAAGCCGCGACGAGATTGTCGGTGAGCAGGGCGGGCAGCAGGTCAAGCAGTGTCGAGGGCAGTGCCTGCGGCTGGCCGGCCAGGTCAGCCCAGCTTCGGACTGCGGCTCTTCTGGCCGAGGGGTCGGCGTGGAGCAGGCCCGTGTACAGCCGCGGTACCACTGCGGGCAGGTGAACAGGGCGCGACCCGATCTTGCCGAGCAGGCCGGTAGCCGCCGCCCGCACGGCGACCGCCTCGGTGCCGCCGTCGTCCTCGGCGTCCAGCAGGCTAAACAGCGCCTGGGCAGCGTCGTCTGCCCCGGCTTCGACAAGGTAGCCCACCGCGCCGGTGAGGCACTTGATGCGGGTCTGGCGGTACTGGCGGCGGGCTGCCGTCATCACCGCGGAGAGCGGATCAGGCGGTACTAGCAGCCCGGGAGCCGGGCCGGCCGGGCGGGAGATCTCCACGGCCAGCGCGCCGACAAGGCTGCCTGCCCGCCCTTCGAGCCGCTCCGGGGCGAACCGTGCGAGGTCACGGAGCATAAGAGCGCATTCGGATGAGACCCGCTCGCCCCAGTCGCCCTGCAGCCGGTCCACGGCCAGCTGGACGACACGCGGCCTGGCGTCCTCCGGGGTGACGGCTGCCGAGTCGTCGTTCAGGGCGAAGGAGATCGCCTCGAAGAGGGCCACCCTGGCTTCCTCGGAAACGCGGCGGGCCGACTCCTCGAACGACGGCGCGACGGCGTCGTAGTCGTGCAGGAGAGCAAGCCCGAGCGTCCGGCCGATCGTCGTACTTGGCGGAGCGTTGTACTTGTCCTGGTCGGGGATCTCCAGTGACAGCGCCAGCGCTGTGACCAGGCCAGGCGCCGCGCTGGGCACCGCCCGGATTAGCGGGAGGCAGGCGGCAGCGGCCATGCCCCGGGGCCGGTCGGCCGATTGCGGACCGGGATCGCCGGGCAAGGTCGGCGGTGCGCCGAGAGGCTGCCCGTCGGTCCCGACGAGCACGACCGGCGGTTGCCGTCCGGCAGCGGCGAGCATCTGCTTTACGACTTGCAGCACGGTTTCCAGGTTGCGCGCGGCGCACAGCAGGAGCGGCGCGGGATCGCTCACCACCGGCTTCCCGGTGAACCTGCTCATGTTCCGGGCCCACGGGTCACCCGAGCGCCCGGCAAGCTCTACCGCGGAACGGACGACCTTCAGCGCCACGGACTCAGCCTGCACCGCGTTCGCTGCGGTGACTAGGAGCTTGCCGGCCTCGGTGCCCGCGCCTTCGGACAGGCTGGCGAGAGCGATCCGGGCGGCTATCTCCTCCGGTACCCGCCCCGCGCGGGCGAGCGGCACGAGGACGGCCTGCGCCGCTTCGCGCACAGCCCGCGGTGCCTCCGGGTTCCCGGCCAGCCCGACCAGTTCGTCCACCGTGATCTCGGAAACCAGCTCCGGTCCCAGCGAAGCGGTACTGACCAGCCACTCGATGTCGGATGACGCCGGCGAGCCGTCCGGCGGGTCAAGCCTGCCCACCCGTTCCAGCTGCTGGACCGACAGGTACGGCTGACCCGCGCCCCTGCGGGTGCGCCGGGCCTCGCGGTCATCCCGCCGCTTCAGCCGTGCCTCCGCCTCGGCGGCTGCCTGATCGGCGCGCGCCCGGTCAGCAGCCCGCCGCTCATCGGCTAGTGCGGAGATGTCCCGTCCGAGGAGCCCTGGCCGCACGCGGTCCGTGCACTTCCGGCAGTGCTCCTCGTAGAACTCGACCGCGAGGTACTCAAGGGTCGAGCCGGACGACATCGTCCCGGACGCGTACTTGCACCGGAACCCACGCTGCCCGATGGGCAAGCCGGTCTCCAGCTCGACCGTCCCGGTCCCGCCCGTCAGCTCAACGCGGACGTTGCGGCAGAAACGCTCAAAGAGCTCGATGACCTCCGCGTTGCGCCGCCCAAGGGCTACAACGCGTGCTCTTTCCGGGTCCTCTTGGTCCACATCCCCTCCAACAAGAACCTACTGGAACCGCAGAGGACCGCATGTCCACACCCGACCTGGCCGAGGGATGCAAACAGCCCCTGCTCCCCGCCCCCATTCGCCCCCACGAGGCCGACGTCGGCCGGAGACCCCTGCGACGCCGGTATCGTGTCGTCGTGGAGACGGCGGACGAGGTAGAGCAGCTGGCGGGAGAGTGCGCGATCATCCGGCGGGCGGTGGCGCTGGCGGGCTGGGTGGGGCCGGAGGGGAAGGCGCTGACCAGGGTGGGTGTGCTGCGCAAGCCGGCGGTGCCGTCCGCGTGCGCGGCCATCGGGATCCGGGTGCCGGAGCGGTTCCGGTCGGCGGCGGACGTCCCGGGCCTGCACCGGCCGTGGACCGCCGCCCTTGCCCTCGGCCTTCTGGAGGTCGCTCACGACCGTGCGGCCGCCGGCCGCGAACTGGAGGGGTGGCCAGGAGAGGCGGATAGCGCCGGGCGCTGGCTCGATGCTCTGCGCGCGGTCTGCGGCGATGTCACCGGGGGAGCGGCCGATGCCGGCCTCGGCGTGCTGGTCCTTGCCCTGGCCCTGCTGAGGTCCCTGAGCGCAGGCGTCGGCCTGTCCTCCCGCGAGGTCATCGACGCGGCCCAGGCGATCGCCGACGAGCGCGGCCTGGGGATTATGCAGGTGCATGTCCTTGGCGGTATGTCCGCCCTCAGCCGTGGCTTCCTCGCGGACCAGATGGAGTCGCTGTTCGGCCTGCTGGCGGAGTTCGGCGCGGTCACCGTGGGAAAGAAGCCAGCGGTCACGCCGCTGGGAGCATGGGCCATGGAACACCTGGACGCTAACCTGTCCCGGGCGGTCGACCCGGGTGCGGAGGTCGCCGAGGCGATCACCGCCGTGGCCATGGCGGCAGCGGCCGACCGCTGGTACATCGCTCAGGGCTGGCTCGGGGTGCACAAGCCGGCCGATGCCGTCCGGGAACTCCTGAAGGCCGCCGACCTGCTGCCCGCGTGGCTGCGGGATGCCGCCGCCACGATGGGCGCGATGACGGGAGAGGATGGCCTGCCGGGCTGGCACGCCATTGCGGGCAATGCGCTGGTCTGGCCGAACAGCGCGCGTCTTGCCCGCGCCGAGCTTTACGACTGGGGGCAGGGCCCGGAGCCGTCCCCGGAAGAGCGCGGCTGGCTCGGGGCAGAGGCGGCCGCCGCTGCCATCCTTGCCCGGGGCGAGGCGTGGCCGGAGGGCGGTGGCCCCGACGAGGCGCTGTGCCGGTTGTGGGAGGCGGCGGGCGGCGGCCCGCTGGACATCGGCGGGCTGCTCGCCATGGTCCGCGCGACCGGCCACCCGGAAGCAGAGGCGGTCGCCGTCGCGGTGGCCGCGCTCGCGGAGTCTGGCGCCGCGCTGACCGCTGCCCAGGTGGTGGACCTGAAGGTGACGCTCTGGCGGTCGAGTCCGCCGCTGTGGCGGAACGTCCGCATGCCGCTTGCGGCGACCCTGGGCGACCTGCACCGGGCGATCCAGGTTCTGTTCGACTGGGACGGCGATCACCTGCACGCCTTCACCGCTGCCGACGCCCGCTACAGCGACCCGCTGTTCGACCTGGAAGAGACCGCCGACGAGGAGGCGGTCCGCCTCCGTGACGCCTTCCCGGCCAGCGCCCGCAAGCCAGTCTGGTACGAGTACGACTTCGGCGCCAGCTGGGTGCACGAGGTCACCCGCACGAGCTCATCGCGCCTTGCTCCGGGTGAAGCCGTCCCCCGCTGCCTGTCATTCAGCGGCGATAACCCCGTCGAGTACTGGAACGAGGACGAGCCCGCCGACCCGGAGCCTTTCGACATGGCCAAGATCAACGCCGCGCTCGCGGACTGACAGCGTGCCTGCTAAGCATTCACGGTTGCCGTCAGGCGCTGTTGCGGCGCAGGTCCTGCAGGAGGCAGGGCAGGTCCTGTTCCTCGTAGCGCGGCAGACCGGGAGGCCGGGCCTCGAAGCGCCAGAGCTTTGCGCCCGGGATCGCCCTACGGACGGTCGTGACTATCGCCTGCCCAGCGGCGTCGTCATCGGCGCGGACGTAGATTGACGTCCCGCCTTCGGCGAGGCCGGTGAGCAGGCGGAGCGCGGCGGCCGAAGGACGCCCGTTGGTGCAGACAAGCGGACGAGAAGACTCGCCGAGCTGATCAGCCGCGGCGATGAGCACTGAGGGGTTCTCGCAGACGTACACGTCCGCGCTGAGAGCTGCCATCCGGAAGGATCCGGTGAGGGAGCGAAGCGTCAGCCACAGCGGTTCGGAGCCTGCTGCCTGCGCGAGCCGCGCACATGGCGCGTCGCCGTCGAGCGGCAGGTTGAGGACGAGGACCCGAGACGACACCGGGTCGCAGTCGATCCCGTGCTCCTCCCAGGCCATCCGCCAGACCTCAGCCGAGTCCGGCAGATCGTGGCCCAGCAGCCGCAGTACTGCCGTGGCGGTCGGACTGCCCCGGTCCAGCGCATGCGGATCGTCTAGTGCCGTCGCCGCGAGTACGGTCAGCAGTAGGCGTCCGGTTTGGAGCGGGGGGAGCGCTGACCAAACCCTGGCGCATCGCTCGGCGAGGTCGAGCAACTGGCCGTTGCCCGCCGCCGGGAGACCGCGCCGGTCAAGCCAGGCCGAGACGGTCATCGCGGGTACACCCACGTCGTGCAGTGCCGCTGCGGCATATTCGCGTTCGGCAGCCGCGTTCTGCTGCGCTGTTTCCCTTGCCGCCCGGAGGTCCCGGACCGGGTCACCAGTGACGGCCAGCAGGTCGGTCACGGTTGCGCCGTAGTTTTCGACCGCCCTGGCGAGCGCCTTCGCCCCCACCGCACGCCCCGACCGTTCCCAGGACATACCAAGCAACCGACCGACCTCCGACCGCTGGCCCGGAGTGAGATCGACCTGCAAGGGACTTCCACCTAGGCCGTGTCCGGCTTCTAGGCGTCGCCGGGCGGCGGCCAGTACCTTTCGGGAACCTGGCAGCCGTGCCCAGCTCAGTAGACGGTCGTCCATCATTCGCAACCTTAAAACAGGGCGTCGTTGTCTTCGTCCACGTTGTCAGAGGCAGCCATGTCTTTCAGGTCGGCGGGGTCAGGCGCCATCACGTGCGTGAGTTCATTGCCGGCCCAGACGGCCAGTTCCAGTGACACGCCCGGCAACGGCTGCGGAGCCCGGCGTACCTCGTAGATGGCGGCCATCGGGACGGCAGCGGAGTTCGCGATGATGCCCGGGCCGGCGATCAGCCAGTCCAGGTCGCAGGAAGTCAGGAGACGGAACATGCTTGCCTTGTTCGTCCCGTCCACGCCACCGAACGCCTCGTCCAGCCAGAGCATGCGGGGACCGGAGCCAGCCTGGTCATACATGGCGTGCAGCGCCGCGATAAACGGCTGCATCAAGGTGACGACCTTCGCGCCGCCGGACAACAGGCCATGGTCGCCGCGCTCCAGACTGCGCCAGCCACCGCCCGGCCGGTCGTTCGACTCTGACCGCGGTGTCCGGTACTCCAGGTGCAACTCGAACCAGCGCCGGTAGTCGAGGATCTCGGCCAGCTTTGACCGCCAGTTCGGGTCGCCTGAGGCCCGCGCGGTCTCCTGCGCGTTCGTGATTCGCTCGGAGAGAAAAGCCCGGATACGGTCCTGCGAGGGCTTGGGCAGCATGTCGAAGTGCTGTTCCAGCGTATCCAGCACGTCGTTTGCCGCTCGTTCCTCGGTGACCGGGACCCGCCGCAAGCGCAGGGTGATTCCCGAAATCGCGGTCGGGTTCTGCGCGAGCTTCTTGTTGATGTCTTCCCGCAGCGTCTCCGCCTCGGACAGGCGGTCGCGAAGATGCTCGATGAACGTACTGCCGAGAAGCTCATCGATCGTCTTGGTCAGCTCATCGTCGTAGTCCGCTTGGAGTTGCTCCAGGAGTGCCGACAGCCGCTCGGCGGCCCTCGGCGGCGCGAACGCAGTGCCGGTCGAGTCGACGATGAGCTGCAGGCTTCCCGGGAAGTCCTCGCGGCC
>DAHVAN010000089.1 GCA_027314595.1 Actinomycetota bacterium
AAAGGCTGGACCCTCACCCAGCCGCTGCCCGGCTGGCACCAATGGCGCACCCCCAGCGGACGCACCTACACCCAGGGACCCATGAAATACCCCGCCTGAACCAGGAACGGCCAGCCGGCCGGCGCGCCGGGCCGGCACGGCTCGATACCCGCATGCCGGACGCTGGCCATACCTCCGGGCCGCTCCGGGCCGCGCGCCCTTTTAGCCGGAGGCTGCGCGGCGGGCGCGGGCCACGGCCTCGCCGATGACCGCGCCGAGGGCGTCGACGTCGGCCTGTGTGCTTGTGTGCCCGAGCGAGAAGCGCAGTGATCCGCGCGCGCGGGCCTCGTCGGCGCCCATGGCGAGCAGCACGTGGCTCGGCTCGGCTACCCCGGCGGTGCACGCCGATCCGGTGGAACACGCGATGCCGCGGGCGTCCAGCAGGAGCAGCAGCGCGTCGCCCTCGCAGCCGGGGAATGAGAAGTGCGCGTTGCCGGGAAGCCGGTCAGGGCCGGGCGGCGGGCCGTTCAGGACCGCTTCGGGCACCGCGGCGAGCACCTGGCGGATGAGATCGTCGCGCAGCCCCGCCAGCCTCCGGCCCTCTTCGCCGCGACGGCTGGCGCTCATCACGGCCGCCACCGCGAACGCCCGGATGGCCGGCGCGTCAAGCGTTCCCGACCTTATGTCGCGCTCCTGTCCGCCGCCGTGCAGCACCGGCACCGGCGACACGCCACGGCCGAGGATCAGCGCGCCGGCGCCGACCGGGCCGCCCAGCTTGTGGCCGGTGATGGTCATCGCGTCCGCGCCGCTAGCGGCGAAGTTCACCGGGATCTGCGCGGCCGCCTGCACGGCGTCGGTATGGAACGGCACACCGAACTCGTGGGCCACCTCCGCCAGGGCCGCAACCGGCTGCACGGTGCCGACCTCGTTGTTAGCCCACATCACGCTGACGACCGCCGCGCTGCGCCTGTCGCTGTCCAGAGCGGCGCGCAGCGCCTGCGGGCTGAGGCCGCCCACGGCGTCGACGCCGAGCCAGTCCGCGTGGGCTCCCTCGGTATCGGACAGCCACCGGACGGAATCCAGCACGGCGTGATGCTCGACCGCGGTCGTCAGGACGCGGCACCGTCCGGGATCGGCGGAACGGCGCGCCCAGAACAGGCCCTTGACCGCGAGGTTGTCGGCCTCGGTCCCGCCGCTGGTGAAAATTACCTCGCTGGGCCGGGCGCCGAACACCTCGGCGATCTGCTCCCTTGACTCCTCGACCACCCGGCGGGCGCGGCGCCCGGCGTTGTGCAGCGACGAGGGGTTGCCGAGCCGCGCCAGTTCCTCGGTCATCGCCTCGATCGCCTCGGGCAGCATCGGCGTCGTCGCGGCATGGTCTAGGTATGCGACAGGACAGGTACTCATGGCTGCTTCAGCCTAGCGGCAGAGAGCCGCGCACGGGTGACACGCTAAAGCTGCTTGTGCTTGCCAATCTCGTCCAGTAGCTGGGGGACGACCTTGAACAGGTCGCCGACGACGCCGAAGTCGGCGATCTCGAAGATCGGCGCCTCGGGATCCTTGTTGACCGCGATGATCGTCTTGGAGGTCTGCATGCCGGCCCGGTGCTGGATGGCGCCGGAGATGCCGACGGCCATGTACAACTGGGGGGAGACCGTCTTGCCGGTCTGCCCGACCTGGAACTGGTGCGGGTACCAGCCGGCGTCGGTGACCGCGCGGGAGGCGCCGACCGCGGCGCCGAGCGCGTCGGCGAGCTCCTCGATGATCTTGAACCCGTCGGCGCTGCCTGTGCCGCGGCCGCCCGAGACCACGATGGAGGCCTCGGTCAGGTCCGGCCGCTCGCCCTTCTCCGCGGTCACGTGCTCGGTGATCCTTGCCGCCTTCGCGGCCTCGGAGATGGTGACGGCGACGGGCACGATCTCGGCCGGGCCGGGCGACGGCGACGCGCTGATCGCGTTCGGGCGGACAGCCAGGACCGGCGTGCCCTTGGCCACCCGCGCGTGCACCGTGATCGCGCCGCCGAAGTTGGCGTGGGTGGCCACCGGGGTCCCGTCCGGGCCGGCTGCCACGTCGATCACGTCGGTCAGCACACCGGATTCGGTCTTGACCGCCAGCCGCCCGGCGATCTCCTTGCCGGCGAGCGTGCCGGCCACCAGCACTGCCGCCGGCGACTTCCCGGCCACCAGCGACGCGAGCAACTCGGCCGTGGGCGCCGCGACATAGTCCGCGAAGTCCGGGGAATCGGCGACGTACACCCGTACCGCGCCGAACTCGGCGAGCCGCTCCCGGCCCGCTTCGGCACCCGGGCCCGTCCACACCACGGCCGGCTCGCCGAGCCGGGCGGCCGCGGTCAGCAGTTCGCAGGTAACCTTCCTGACCGCACCGTCGGCGTGCTCCGCCAGAACCAGTACCTCAGCCATCGTCGGCCTCCTCAGATGAACTTCCGCTCGGCAAGGAACGCGGCCGCCCTGGCGCCGCCGTCCCCCTCGTCCGTGACGACGACACCGGCCGCGCGCGGCGGGCGGGCCGCGAAGTCCGCCACCGCCGTCGCGGCGTTCGCCAGCCCCACCGCGCCGGCGTCGACCGAGATGTCAGCCAGGGACAGCGTCTGGACCGGCTTCTTCTTCGCCGCCATGATCCCCTTGAACGACGGGTACCGCGGCTCGTTGATCTTCTCTACCACACTCACCACCGCCGGCAGGTCCGCCGCCACGATGTCGTAGCCGTCATCGGTCATCCGCCGGATCGTCACCGCGGTGCCGTCGATGTCGACCTTGGACGCCAGCGTGAGCTGAGGCACCCCCAGCCGCTCGGCCAGCATCGCCGGCAGCACCCCGGTCCGCGCGTCCGTCGACTCCGACCCGAGGATCACCAGGTCGAACCCGGTCGTCTTCAGCACGGCGGACAGCGCCAGCGACGTGGCGAGCGCGTCCGAGCCCGCCAGGGAGTCATCCACCAGGTGCACCGCCTTGTCCGCGCCCATCGACAGCGCCTTGCGGATCGACTCCGAGACTTTCTCCGGGCCCATCGACAAGATCGTCACCTCACCGCCGTGCGCCTCCGCGATCCGCAGCCCCTCCTCAATCGCGTACTCGTCGATCTCGTTGATCAGCCCGACCACCGACGCCCGGTCGAGTGTCCCCTCCCCCGGCACCAGCGTCCGCTCCACCGCCGTATCCGGCACCTGCTTGACACAGACCACGATGTTCATGGACAACGCCGGCCTCCTCTTGCCTGCTAGCACTTCTTCGCGCTTTAAAGCCTGCCAGACCGCTCCTGACGACAGACACCGGGGCGTTGCCGCCCACCGAACATGTTACCCATCAGTAGCATCGGCGCAAGACAGGGGTTCAGGGCGCGGGCACGCGGTGACGGGCGCGGGCACGCGGTGACGGGCGCGGGCCGCGTAACGCGCGCTCGGCCGCCTCTACGACGTTGGCGAGCAGCATCGCGCGGGTCATCGGCCCGACGCCGCCGGGCATCGGCGCGACCCACCCGGCGACCTCGGCGACCTCCGGCGCGACGTCGCCGACCAGGCCCGCCTCGGTCCTGGTGATGCCGACGTCGAGCACCGCGGCACCCGGGCGCACCATGTCCGGTGTCAGCAGCCCGGGCCGGCCGGCCGCGACCACGACGATGTCCGCGGCGCGGGTGTGCGCGGCCAGGTCCTTGGTCCCGGTGTGGCACAAGGTGACTGTCGCGTTCTCCGATCGCCTGGTGAGCAGCAGCCCGAGCGCCCGGCCGACGGTGATCCCGCGCCCGACGACGGTGACCTCCGCGCCCGCGATCTCCACGCCGTACCGGCGCAGCAGCATCACGATGCCGCGCGGCGTGCACGGCAGCGGGCCGTCCTCGCCGAGCACCAGCCTGCCCAGGTTGACCGGGTGCAGGCCATCCGCGTCCTTGTCCGGGTCCATGAGGTGCAGCACGCGCTTGTCGTCAAGCCCGGCCGGCAGCGGAAGCTGCACGATGTAGCCGGTACACGCGGGGTCGGCGTTCAGTTCCGCGACCGCCTCTTCGACCTGCGCCTGCGAGGCGCCGGCCGACAGGTCGCGGCGGATCGACGCGATCCCGACCTGGGCGCAGTCGCGGTGCTTGCCCGCCACGTAGGCATGGCTGCCCGCATCGTCGCCGACCAGGATCGTGCCGAGGCCGGGCACGATGCCCCGCTCTGCCAGCGCGGCCACCCGCTCTTTCAGGTCCGCGCGCACCTGCGCGGCGGCCGCCTTCCCGTCCAGAATCGACGCAGTCATGCTGTGCCTTCCCGCTCGCCCGCAAACCAGGGCTCGCTCGAATCAAGGGCCCGCTCGCCTAGTGGTAGAAGTGCCGGACTCCGGTGAAGTACAGCGTCACGCCGGCCGCCTCGGCGGCGGCCACGACGCTGGCATCCCGGACGGAGCCGCCCGGCTCGGCGACCGCGCGGACTCCCGCCTCCGCGAGTATCTCGAAACCGTCAGGAAACGGGAAGTACGCGTCAGACGAGGCCACAGATCCGGCGGCTCGTTTTCCGGCTCTGGCCACAGCCAGCCGCGCCGAGTCGACGCGGTTCACCTGACCCATGCCCACGCCCACCGACGCGCCGCCGGAGGCGAGCAAGATGGCGTTCGACTTCACCGCACGGCACGCCCGCCACGCGAACGCGAGGTCGGCGAGCGTGGCAGCGTCGGCGGGCGCGCCCGCCTTCAGTTCCCACCGCGCCGGGTCGTCGCCGACCGCGTCGATCAGGTCCGGCGACTGCAGCAGCATGCCGCCGCTCACCTGACGCCATTCGGCGCCTCCCCCGCCGGCCGGCCCGGCTGACGGTGCCGCGCAGCGCAGCAGCCGGACGTTCTTCCACTTCCCGGTGATGATCTCCAGCGCCTCGGCGTCATAGCCCGGCGCGATCACCACGTCGGCGGAACTGTCCGTCATGCGCGTCGCCATCGCCCCGGTGACCACGGCGTTGGCCGCGACCACGCCGCCGTAGGCGGACAGCGGGTCGCACGCCAGCGCCTTGGCGTACGCGTCGGCGATGTCGGTCCCGATCGCGATGCCGCACGGGTTGGAGTGCTTGATGATCGCCACGCACGGCTCGCCGAAGTCGAAGGCCGCGCGGCGCGCCGCGCCGGCATCGACGTAGTTGTTGTAGGACATGGCCTTGCCGTGCAGGACTTCAGCGTTCGCGATACCAGAGTCAGCCGCATCCGTTCGGGATGATGCTTGATAAAGAGCCGCCCGCTGGTGCGGGTTCTCGCCATAGCGGAGCACCTGCGCACGGGTCCACACCGCGGCCGTGACGTCCGGCCAGCCGGTCTCTTCGGCCGTGGGGTCCGGGGCGTAGCTCGAGGCGAACCAGGACGCGACCGCCGCGTCATAGGCCGCGGTGCGCGCGTACGCGGCCGCGGCGAGGCGGCGGCGCTCGGCGAGCGTGAAACCGCCGTCGGCGAGGGCCTTCAGCACCGCCGGGTACTGGCCGGTATCGGTGATGACCGCCACGCTCGCGTGGTTCTTCGCGGCGGCGCGGACCATGGCGGGGCCGCCGATGTCGATCAGTTCCACGCACTCCTGCGGCGCCGCGCCCGACGCGACCGTCTGCTCGAACGGGTAGAGCGTCGACACGAGCAGCTCGAAAGGCGCGATGCCGAGGCTCTCGAGCTGCGCCGCGTGGGCCGGGTTGGCCATGTCGGCCAGGAGCCCGGCATGCACCCGGGGGTGCAGGGTCTTGACCCTGCCGTCCAGGCATTCGGGGAACCCGGTGAGGTCCTCCACCCGGCTGACCGGCACGCCGGCGGCCTCGATGGCCGCCGCCGTCTTGCCCGTGGAGACGATCTGCGCACCCGCCTCGCGCAGCCCGCGGGCCAGGTCCTCCACGCCGGTCTTGTCATAGACGCTGATCAGCGCCCGCGTGATCGGGATCCGAGTCACCTGCCGATCCTTACCTTCCTGCCGGTCTCCCCCGTGAGGGACCAGCCGTCGCGAGCCATCCTGCCCACCGTGCCGACCAGCAACGCGCGTTCGGCGACCTTGATGCGCTCGTGCAGTGTCGCCTCGTCATCGTCGTCGTGCACCGCCACGCACGCCTGCGCGATCACCGGGCCGGCGTCCACGCCCTCGTCCACGAGGAACACGGTGCAGCCGGTCACCTTCACCCCGTAGTCCAGGGCGTCGCGCACGCCGTGCATGCCAGGGAACGACGGTAGCAGCGCGGGATGCGTGTTCAGGCAGCGCCCTGCGAAGCGGTCGAGGAACGCCTTGCCGACGAGCTTCATGAAGCCCGCGCACACGATCAGGTCAGGCCGGTACTGCCCGCAGCGGGCCGCGAGCGCGGCGTCCCAGGCCTCGCGGGCGGCGAAGTCCCTGACCCGCAGCGTGAACGCGGGGATGCCCGCGCTGGCCGCCCGGTCAAGGGCGCCGATGCCGTCGCGGTCGGAGCCGACCGCGACGATCCGCGCGCCATACCCCGGATCGGCGCACGCGTCGATAAGCGCCTGCAGGTTCGTCCCCTGCCCAGAGACGAGCACGACCAGCCCGGCGTTCATGGCAGCAACGGTAACTGATCGCCGGGTCGTGCTGATGGGGGAGGCAGTCGCGAGGATGCGCGGGAGGCGGCACAATGGAATCCGACATGGCCAGATTCACAGACGGGCAGCAGACCCCTCAGCGACCGCCCGCGTACCAGCCCGCGCGAGCGCGGCCGCCCCGCCCTCCCGCGGATCCGGCGCTGCAGCAGCGCTCCTGGGCCGCGCTGATGCTTGCTGTCCTCAGCCTGTTCGCGATGATGATGATGAGCAGCAACGTCCGGCGCAGCGTGTACGTCGTCGCGCTGGCCCTGCTCTTCGCGCTGATCGCGCTGTGGCTCGCGATCTCGTCCATGTCCCGTGCGCGCCGCGGCCGCACGGGGCGTCCGCGCGGCGTCGTCCTCGCGACGATTCTGGGCGCGGCCGGCAGCGTGCTCAGCGCGTTCGTGCTCATCGGCTTCGCGATGTTCTGGCCGCAGCTGACGCAGTTCTCCAGCTGCCTGTCCGGCGCGAACACGGTCGCCGCGCAGCAGGCGTGCCAGCAGCAGCTCAGCAACTCCGTCGGATCCGAGGTCGGCGTCCTCGGCGGCTGATCATCTCACGTCTTCGTCGTCCTGGCCGTCTTCGTCATCGCGTTCGCGGGCCCACGGGTCGTAGTAGATGCGGTGGCCGCCGGCGCTGTCGGTCTCGTCGACCACGTGCGGGCGCGCGGGCGTCGCGTGGCCCGCGGCCGTGGCCGCCGCCGGGACCGGAGAACCCTGCGGTCTTGCGACGGACGCCGGCGCGGACGCGACGGCGAGCCGGCGGATGTGGTGCCGCAACACCAGCCAGTTGGCGGCGCCGGCCACGACCGCGGCGGTGACCCCCACCTCCAGGACCGCGACCAAGCCGACCTCAGCGCCCGACGGGCCCACCGAGGCGAGACGTCCGGCGCCGAGCGGACCGCCGGAGAACTTGGCGCAGAACCCCGTGACGACTCCGGCGAGCGACCCGCTGAGCAGGCCCCAGAGCGGTGCGGCCTCGAGGTAAGGCGTCGGCGCGATGCGCACGGTCATCACCCCGGCGAACACGCCGGCGAGGTAAGGCACGGCGAGCACGAAGAACCCGAGCCAGGGCGGGAACGCGGCCCGCGTGCCGGCAGGCAGCGCCGCGAGCATGGGGAAGGCGGGAACCGCGCCGAGCGCCGACCCGGAAGGCGACACCGCCGTGCCAAGCCCGAATGAGAAACCGGGGCCGAGCATGTAGGAGACCGCCCAGATGACGGAGTTCGGCAGGTAGCTGAGCCCGGCGAGCAGCAGCAGCGCGGACCCGCCCGGCCCGGGCGACAGCGAGTCCACAGCCTGCCGGTACTCGTTCAGGTGAACGGCTAGCGACGCCCCGGCGAGGAGCGCGCCTGAGGCGGTCAGCAGGGCCAGCGCCGCCACCATGCCCAGGACCACCGAACGCGGCCGTGGCGGCAGCAGCGCCGCCAGCCTGCGCCAGGGCGCCAGGCCGCGGGCGGCGCCAAGCCCGCCGGCCAGCAGGGCGAGCAGGAAGCCCGTGAGCACCGCCTGCCACAGTGACGACGATGCCTGCGGGGTCCGGCTCCCGACCGCCACCGCGCCGGTGAACAGCGCGTAGGGGAACGCGATCGCCGCGGCCGCGTAGCCTACGTCCCGCGGCCGCCTCACGTGGCCAGCGTGCGTCATCCAGCGTCCGGCCCGCTCGATCAGCGCGCCGGGCAGCAGCACGAGCCCGAGCGGCAGCAGCCCGATCCTGCCGACGCCGCGCACGGTCACCTCGACGTGGTGCGCGACAAGCCAGAGCACCCCGGCGGAGCGAAGCACGCCAGGCAATCCGCCGCCGAGCCCCACGTGCGGCGCGGTGATCCAGCCGATGGCGGTCAGCGTGACGAGCACCGCCAGCCCGCCAGTGGCCGCCGCGAGCGCCGCGATGCCGCCCGCCACGAGGAACGGACGCGCGGGCAGGCCCTCGGCCGGAACACTCACAACGCCCATCCTGGCAACTGACTGGGCAAACGGCACGCAGCCACGCCGGGGCGGCGGCTGTGCGGCCAGGCCCCACCCTGTCGGTCACCCGGCCCGCGCACCGTCGCGGGTAACGGCTACGCTGCATGTGACGCCGCTTGTCACGCGGCTGCACCCAGACGCAAAGCAACGGACCGAGATCGGACCCCCCAGTGGACCTGTTCGAGTACCAGGCTAAGGAACTCTTCGCCGAATACGGCGTTCCTGTGCCGAAAGACAAGGTCGCCAGCACCCCCGCCGAGGCACGGGAGATCACCGCCGCGTTCGCCGCGCAGGGCTCCCCTCAGGTCGTGGTGAAGGCGCAGGTGAAGACCGGCGGACGCGGGAAGGCCGGCGGCGTCAAGCTGGCCGACGGGCCGACTGAGGCCTACCAGAAGGCCGAGCGCATCCTCGGCATGGACATCAAAGGCCACACCGTGCACAAGGTGCTGATCGCCGAGGCTACGGACATCAAGGCCGAGTACTACCTTTCGTTCCTGCTGGACCGGGCGAACCGCACGTTCATGTCCATCTGCTCGGTCGAGGGAGGGATGGAGATCGAGGAGGTCGCGCACAGCAACCCGGACGCGATCGCCCGCATCCCGGTCTCGCCGCTGGCCGGAGTGGACCACGCGACGGCCATGGAGATCATCAGGGCCGGGCGCATCCCCGAAGAGGCCGCCGAGCAGGCCGCCATGCTCGCCGAGCGCCTGTGGGCCATGTTCACCGACGAGGACGCGACCCTCGTCGAGGTGAACCCCATGGTGCTGACCCCGGACGGCCGGGTCCTCGCCCTCGACGGCAAGGTCACGCTCGACGATAACGCCGCCTTCCGGCAGGAACGCGAGCGGTTCGCGGACGCCGGCTCGACCGACCCGCTCGAGGCGCGGGCCAAGGCCAGGCACCTCAACTACGTCAAGCTGGACGGCCAGGTCGGCATCATCGGCAACGGGGCGGGACTTGTGATGTCCACTCTCGACGTCGTGGCTTACGCAGGCGAATCGTTCGGCGGGATCCGGCCGGCGAACTTCCTGGACATCGGCGGCGGGGCGTCGGCCGAGGTGATGGCAAGCGGCCTGGAGATCGTGCTGTCCGACCCGAGCGTCAAGGCCGTGTTCGTGAACGTGTTCGGTGGGATCACCGCGTGCGACGCGGTGGCCAACGGCATCGTGTCCGCGTTCAGCATGCTGGCCGAGCGGGGTGAGCACGTGGACCGGCCGATCGTGGTGCGACTGGACGGCAACAACGCGGCGGAAGGACGGCGCATCCTTACCGAGGCGAGCCTGCCGGATGTTGAGCAGGTAGACACGATGGACGGCGCGGCGCGGCGCGCGGCCGAACTGGCCGCCGCGAAGGGAGCATGAGGTGGCGATCTTCCTGACCGCGCAGAGCCGGGTCATGATCCAGGGCATCACCGGCTCGGAGGGCCGTAAGCACGGCGCGCGGATGCTCGCCGCGGGGACCCAGGTGGTGGGCGGGACCAACCCCAAGAAGGCAGGACAAACCATTGAGCTGAACGGCCGGCATGTTCCCGTGTTCGGCACCGTTGCTGACACGATGGCGGCCACGGGGGCGGATGTCTCCGTCGTGTTCGTCCCGGCTTCCGGCACCAAGGCGGCCGTGATCGAGGCGATCGAGGCGAAGATCCCGCTGTGCGTCGTGATCACCGAGGGCATCCCGGTGCATGACACGGCCGAGTTCTGGGCCCGCGCCGTCGAGGAGGGCAACGCCACGCGGATCGTCGGGCCGAACTGCCCGGGCGTCGCCTCGCCCGGCAAGTCGAACGCGGGCATCATCCCGGCCGACATCACCAGCGAGGGCCGGATCGGCCTGGTGTCCAAGTCCGGCACGCTCACCTATCAGATGATGTACGAGCTGCGCGACATCGGGTTCTCCACCTGCGTCGGCATCGGCGGCGACCCGGTCATCGGCACCACGCACATCGACTGCCTCAGGGCATTCCAGGACGACCCGGAGACGTCGGCGATCGTCATGATCGGCGAGATCGGCGGCGACGCAGAAGAGCGGGCCGCGGCGTTCATCGAGCAGAACGTCACCAAGCCAGTGGTCGGCTATGTGGCCGGGTTCACCGCGCCTGAAGGCAAGACCATGGGGCATGCGGGCGCGATCATCTCCGGCTCGTCGGGCACCGCCCAGGCGAAGAAGGAGGCGCTCGAGAAGGCCGGCGTCCGCGTCGGCAAGACCCCGAGCGAGACCGCCGCGCTGATCCGCGACATGGTGCGCTCGGCCTAGCACCGGTCAGGAGGCCGTCGTGGACGACGACGAGGAGATGGTCGTTTCTTACCGGGGCGTGACGCCCGGAGTTCCCGTGCTCACCAGGGAGGGGACGCAGTTCGGCATACTCGAGCACGTCCTTGAGGTGCCGCAGCTCGATGTCTTCGACGGCATCGTGGTCTGGACGGGCAGCCCGGCGGCAGCGGAGGCGAGGCTGCAGCGCGAGCTCGGCGCGGGCGACTTGCGCGCGGCGCACCTGACCGAGCGCGCCGCCGGGCGCGGCCACCTGCGCTTCGTCGATGCCGACAAGATCACCGCCATCACGCTCGCGTACATCCGCTGCGACCTCGATCAGGCCGGCGTCGCGCGGCTCATGCCGCCCGACGGCGCCCCGGTCTATCACCCGGACCTGCGCGGCGCCGATATGCCCGGCGTGCCCTGGCCGGGACTGCACGGCTGGTACGGCGGGATGTTCCGGCGGCCGCACTGGACGCGGGAGCGCGACTAGCGCCAGCGTGTCCGCTACGGGCCCTCGCGGTGTCAGGCGGCGCGGCGGGGGCCCAGCGCTTCGCGGACCCAGGCGACGATGTCGGTGGTCGGGGCGCCAGGGGTGAATACCTTCGCGACGCCCATCGCGGTGAGCTCGGCGATGTCGGCCTCGGGGATAATCCCGCCGCCGAACACGACGATGTCCGCGGCGTCGCGCTCCTTCAGCAGTTCGATGACGCGGCCGAACAGCGTCATGTGGGCACCGGACAGCACGGAAAGGCCTACCGCGTCCACGTCCTCCTGGATGGCGGCCGCCACGATCTGCTCCGGGGTCTGGTGCAGCCCCGTGTAGATGACCTCGACGCCGGCATCGCGCAGCGCGCGCGCCACTACCTTCGCGCCACGGTCGTGGCCGTCGAGCCCGGCCTTGGCGACGATGACGCGGATCTTGCCCGGTGAATCTCCCACAGCGCCTCCCGGCATCAGGTTAGCCGCACCGCTGCCGGTCAGTTCACGCGGGGAATGCCGTACCGTCTCAGTAAACGCACGGTATGCCGTATGGCGCGTTCGGCGGGACGACAACCGCGCTGCCGCTCGCCCCGTTGCTTTGCGACGCGTTGGGCGTACTGGACGGCGAGGGCGACGGGGATCTGGCCGGCGACGAAGCCGTGGACGGGGACGCGCCTATCGTGGACGGCACCGAGGTCGCGTCGGTGCCGAGCAGCACCTCGACGTGGTCCGCCGCCACCGAGGAACTCGGGCTCGCGCTCACGCCGGTGAAGTAGCCGGCGATCTTCGCCGCGTTGGCCGCCGCTCCCGCGCCGTACAGCACCTGGGTCGAGGGCCGGGTCGCGGTGTTGCCCACCGTGCCGGCCTTGTAGCCGGCCTGGGTCAGCGCTCGCGACAGCTGGCCGGCCAGGCCCTGCGTATTGCCGCCGTTGTAAACGTCCACGGTGGTGGCGGCCGGCGCCAGCGTGCGGACGGGCGTCTTCGCCCGTGTGCCCGCCGCCTTCTTCGGCGCCGGCTTGGGGGTCGCCGGCGGGTAGAACGCGTTGTGCACGACCTGCTTGATGTATGCCGGGTTGACGATGTTCACGTCCTGACCGTCCATTCTCCCGTACCGGACGATCGGCAGCGTCTTGAAGGTCAGGTTCTTGCCCCTCAGGCTGTTTATCTCGGGGAGGAAGTCAAGCAGGTTCCAGCTGCGGTCGGTGATCAGGTACTGCTTCCCCACCGTCAGCAGCGCGTCGAGCTGGGTGAGGTCGGTGAGCACCCCCTGGTGCCGGAGCTTCCAGAGCACGTAGTCGACAACGGCCTGCTGACGATGGGTGCGGTCCAGGTCGCCGTTGGCGAGGTTGTCCCGCTCCCTGACGAACGCGAGCGACTGCGCCGCGTCCAGGTGCTGATAGCCGACCTTCAGGTGGGCGCCGGAAGCGGCATCGTTGAGGTTAGCGCCGCCGTTCTGCGACTTCACGCACACCTCGATGCCGCCGAAGACCGCAGCCAGCTCGTAGAACCCGTCCAGGTTGAGCTCGGCGAAGTGGTCGATGTGCACCCCGGTCAGCGCCTCGACCGTCTTGATCGCCGCCAGCCGGCCCGCCTCGTTGCCCTGGAACGCGAACTGGTCCTGGTTGAGGTGCGCGCCGACGATCTGGCTCTCCTTGCTGGCCAGCGCGAAACCGTACGCCTGGTCGATCTTGCCCTGCGCCCCGCCGAAGCCGCCGGTGCCGACCATATTGACCCAGTCGTCACGCGGGATGGAGAACCCCACGGCTCGCTGGCCGCCGGCGAATATGTGGATGAGGATCAGCGTGTTCGTCGCGTTCCCGCCGACGTGCCCGATGTGCATGATGTCCTCAAGGCCCCGGGGCAGCGGGTCGCCGTTCCAGTAGGTGCGGCTCTCCAGCCCCATCAGCAGGATGTTCATCGCGCCGACAGAGGGGCCCCCGGATATCGCGTTCGAGCCGCCGATGTTGTCGACCCCGCTCTTCACGTAGTAGGCGAAGCCGCTGACAACCAAGATGAGCGAAGCGAAGACACAGCCCAGGGCATAGCCGGCCTTGCCGGCGATCGCCGCCCCGCTGTGCGCCCTGAACATCGGTGCGATCCCCTCCTGGTACGTTGTCGTCGCCGGGCAGAATACCCGCTCAAGCTGAGGGAAAGCTCTGTTGTAACAACGCCGTTCTAAGTATTACCGCAACATCGGGGCCATGCCCGCGACGCCGGATATGCTGTGAAATGCCTCGCCGCGAGCGACGACGCGACCGCGTCTGGCATCGATTGGGGCCAACCTAGCATCAGATGCATTAATCTCTGCAGCAATGACCACACCACCTGGGCAGGATCCCCGAACCGGCCCCACACGCGGCGGCCCAGCCAGGCCGGCACCGCGCGGGGCTGATTCCGGCTGGCCGGCAGGCAGCCCCGACGGTCGCGGGACCGGCCGTGGACGCGGCTCGGCGGAGTCCGGCCGGGACGGGGCCGACGGCAGACGCGGCGGCGCGGGGGGAGCCCCCGCCCCCCCGCACGGGCGCGCGGGGGCGGAGTCCGATCCCTGGGGAAGCCCTGGCGCGTCCGAACGCGGCCGGGACGCTCGCGGCGCCCGGGGCTGGGGCAGCCAGAGCGGCCGCGGCCCTGGCGGAAGAAGACAGCGGGAGCCGGGGCCCGGTGCGAGGAGCGAACGTGCCCGGAGCACCAGACGGGGCTACCCGGGTGCGGGGAGGAAATCGCCGGGCAGCAGGAGCCCGGGTCCAGGTGCGGCCGGGCTGGCCGGGAGTCCGCTCTTGCGGTGGATAGGGGTGCTTCCCACCCGGGGCGCTGTCTACATCCTGCTCGGCTTCGCCGTGATCGGAGTGCTCGGCACGCTGCTGACCAGCAACGAACCGGGCTCCACGCTCGGCCTGTTCATCATCGTGGGTTCGGTCATCGCCGCGCTCGCCATCCGGTTGCGCTCGGTGTACCTGCTCATTCCGCTGCCCGCGCTCGTCTTCTTCGTCGCCGCCGTGCTGACCGGCGCCGTCCACGACAGCGGCATCGACACCTCGAAGACCGAAATCAGCGTGAGCTTCCTGCAGTGGATCGCCGGCGTCTTCTTCGGGATGTGCGTCGCGACGATCCTGGTCGTGGTCATCAGCGGCGGGAGATGGCTGTTTTCCAGGATGCTGGTGTCCGGGCAGCTCTCCAAGCCCCCCGGCCCGGGACCGCGCACTCCTCCGGCAGGACAGCGTGCCGATCGCGACCGGCGGCCCGCACGTGACAGCGATCCGTGGGGTGCCGCGGACCCGTGGGCCGACCGCGGCAGTTCAGGGGGCCAGCGGGCTAACCGCGGCCAGGCCGACGGCCGCGACCCGTGGGGCAGCGACCGCCGCCAGCCGTCCGACCGCGGCTATCCAGGCCCCCAGCCGTCCGGGCGTCTCGGCAGTCCCGGCAGCACCGGCCGGCCGGGCGACCGTGCCCAGCCGCCGGGTCGCGACCCTCGGGGTCAGCGCGAGCAGCGGGACGACAGTGATCCGCGGGGAAACGGCAGCCAGCGAGCCGATCGTGACCGCCGCGATCCCGATCCATGGGGTCAGCGGTAATCCGTTGCGCGCATCCGGCACCAACCGCTGCCGTGCCGCGTATTGGGCCAGATGCGCAGGTACCCCAGATCTACCGGGCCAGCTGCGCCAGTGCCCCAGTCACCTGACGGCAGCGGGGGCGACCTACAGCTTTTCCAGCGGGGCGTAGCGGAGCACGAGGTGCTTGACCCCGTACTCACCGCCGAAGTCGATCTTGGCCTCGGCCTGGTCGCCATATCCGTCGGTGGACACCACCGTGCCGAGCCCGAACTTGTCGTGAGTCACCCGGTCGCCTGGGGCAAGCACGGGAACGGGCCGGTTGCCTGCCGAGGTGACGCCCGGCCGCGACGCCATCCGCTCAGCGGCCGGCGAGGCCGCCGAGGCGGCGGCGGACGCGTCGCGCTTCCATTCGATCAGCGGCGCCGGTATCTCGGAAAGGAACCGTGAGGGCGTGTGGAACGACGGGCGGCCCCACCAGTTCCTGCTCGCGGCGCGGGTCAGGTACAGCCGCTGCTCCGCGCGGGTGATCCCGACGTAGGCGAGCCGCCGCTCCTCCTCTAGCTCCCGCTGGCTGGTGAGCGAGCGCTGGTGCGGGAAAACCTCCTCCTCCATGCCGGTCAGGAACACCACGGGAAACTCGAGCCCCTTGGCGGTGTGCAGGGTCATCAGCGTCACCATGCCGCCGTGCTCCTCGCCGTCGGGAATCTCGTCCGCGTCCGCGACCAGCGCGACCCGCTCGAGGAAATCAGCGAGCGTGCCGTCGGCCCGTGCCTGACTTGACAGTGAGCCGTCGAACTCGCGCGCCACCGACACCATTTCCTGCAGGTTCTCCACCCGCGTGGCGTCCTGCAGGTCCGGCGAGGTCTCCAGCGACACCTGGTAGCCGGTCCGGTCGAGCACCGCCTCCACGAGTTCGGCGACCGGGCCGCCGGTAGCCGCCTGCTCCCGCAGGTCGTCGATGAGGCCGTTGAATCCCGCGATCGCGGCCGCCGACCGGGCCGCGAGCCCGGGCACCTCACCGGGGGTGCGCAGCGCCTGCGCGAACGAGATGCGCTCTCTGGCCGCGTAGGCGGCCACGTACTCTTCCGCCCGCTCGCCGATGCCGCGCCTGGGCACGTTGAGCACCCGGCGCAGCGACACCTCGTCGGCGGGGTTGGCGATCAGCCGCAGGTAGGCGAGCAGGTCGCGGACCTCACGCCGCTCGTAGAACCGGACGCCGCCGACCACCCGGTACGGCAGCCCGACCCGGATGAACACTTCCTCGAAGACCCGGGACTGGGCGTTGGTCCGGTAGAAGACCGCCACCTGGCCGGGCTTCGCCTCGCCATCGTCGGAGAGCCTGTCGACCTCCTCGGCGACGAACGCCGCCTCGTCGTGCTCGTTGTCGGCGACGTAGCCGGTGATCGGCGGGCCGGCGCCCGCGTCGGACCACAGGTTCTTGGGCTTGCGGCCGGGGTTGCGGGAAACCACGGCGTTGGCCGCGCTCAGGATGGTCTGCGTGGACCGGTAGTTCTGCTCGAGCAGGATTACCGTCGCGTCCGGGTAGTCCTCCTCGAACTCGACGATGTTCCTGATCGTCGCCCCCCGGAAGGCGTAGATGGACTGGTCGGCGTCACCGACCACGCAAAGCTCGCTCGGTGGTACCGCGGGGGTGCCCCCGCCCGGTTGCGGGGCGGGAACCACCTCGTCAGAGCCGGCTGACTGAGCGGGGGAACCACCGCTCGTTCGGGAGGAAAAAAGATTTGAACCACCCGAGACGAGTTCGCGGACCAGGACGTACTGCGCGTGGTTGGTGTCCTGGTACTCGTCCACGAGCACGTGCCGGAACCGGCGCCTGTAAGCCTGCGCGACCTCCGGGAAGGCCTGGAACAGGTTGACGGTGACCATGATCAGGTCGTCGAAGTCCATCGCGCCTGCCGCGACGAGACGGCGCTGGTACTCCGCGTAGGCCTCCGCGACGGCCTTTTCCCGCGCGGTCCGCGTGCGGGACGCGAACGACTCGTAGTCGACCAGTTCGTTCTTGGCGTTGGAGACATGAGCCGCCATCATCTTCGGCGGGTACTGCTTGGCGTCGAGTTCCAGCTCGCGGCAGACCAGCGCCATCAGCCGCTGCGAGTCCGCGGCGTCGTAGATGGAGAAGTTCGAGGGGTAACCGAACCGCTTCGCCTCCCGGCGCAGGATCCGGACGCAGGCGGAGTGGAACGTCATGACCCACATCGAGCGCGCGCGGCGATCGCCCACGAGACGCGCGACACGGGACGCCATCTCGCCGGCCGCCTTGTTGGTGAACGTGATCGCCAGGATCTCGCCGGGCGGCACCTCACGTTCGGCCAGCAGATAGGCGATCCGGTGGGTGAGCACCCTGGTCTTGCCCGAGCCCGCGCCGGCTACGATCAGCAGCGGGCCGCCGACATGCACGACGGCTGCACGTTGTTGCGGGTTGAGGCCGTCGAGGAGAGCCTGCCGGTCTGGCCCGGCAAAAGGGTCCTGCGTCGCGGTGGTGGTCACCAGTCCAGCCTAGGACCTGCCGCCGACAGTAGGCGTCTTATGCCCGGCCACGATGGCCTGGCATGCCCGCCACCTGGGTGTATCGACACTCAAATGCACCCATTTGGGCACGATCTTGTGCTGATACGAGGTATCGTGACTTGCCCTTACCCGTAACCGCAGGGGGTCTCATGGGGTCGCATGGTCGATCCATCCGGCTCAGAATCTACTCACTGGTAGCGATTCCGCTGATCACGATGCTCGGCCTGTTCGGCTTTGTGGCGTACTCATCGGTAACGAACTGGCTGAACCAGGACCGGGCGCCGAACCTGATCAACGCCACCTCCGAGCCGCTGACGAACTTCGTCAACCTGCTGCAGTCCGAGCGCCGCGCCGCGGTGGTGTACCTGTCGCGGCCAGACGCCGCCGGCCTCGGCGCCTACCAGGCCGCGATCGCGGTCACCAGGAGCGGCGAAGTGCGGCTCGCGGCCGCGCTCAACTCGGCGGGCACCAAGGACAGCACGACGCCGGACGAGACCGCCGCGATCGACAAGATGACCGCCGACCTGGCCGGCATGACCTCGCTGCGCACCGCGGTCGAAGCCGGGAAGGTGGCGCCGCTGGCCGCGCTCGGGGCCTACACGAACGTCATCGCCGAGCAGGGGGCGGTGCTCCAGGCCGAGGCGAGCAGCATTACGAACGTGCCCGCCGTGGAGCAGGGCCTGGCGCTGATCTCGGCGGTCAACACCCAGGAAGACGTATCGGAGCAGGACGCGGTGCTGGCAGGCGCGCTCGCGAGCGGATCGCTGACGGCCGCCGACCGGGTTGCCTTCAGCCAGGCAGGCGGCCGGCTGCAGGACGACACGCTGCTTTACGAGCAGTTCTTCACCCCGGCTGAGCTCAGGACCTACAACGCCACGATCAGCTCGCTGGCACCGGCGGCGCTGCAAAAGCAGCTGACCGCCATCCAGGAGGCCGTCCCGGCCGGCGTCCGGCTGAAGGCGATGGAAAGCCAGGGCCTGTCCTCGTCCTCCTGGCAGCTGCTGACCACGACGTGGCTGCACGCCGCCAGCAACGCGGGCACCGCGACCGCCAGCGCGGTGCTGACCGCCAACGAGAGCACGGCGATCGACGCCAAGAGGCGCGTGTGGGAGACCGGCGCGATCGGCGCGGCGGGCCTGATCCTCACGCTCATCGTCACGATGCTGCTCGGCCGGTCGATCAACCGCCGGCTCACCCTGCTGCGCCGGTCCGCCCTCACGCTGGCCGAAGAGCAGCTGCCCTCGGTGGTGGCCAGGCTGCGCCGGGGCGAGAGCGTGGACGTCGCGGCCGAGGCGCCGCCGCTGCACGTCGGAAGCGACGAGATCGGCCAGGTCGGCCAGGCGATCGACACGGTGCGGCAGACAGCCATCAGGTCCGCCGTGGAGGAGGCCAGGCTGCGGCAGGGCATCAACGACGTGTTCAGGAACCTGGCCAGGCGCAACCAGTCGCTGCTGCAGCGCCAGCTCGGCGTGCTCGACGGGATGGAGCGGAAGGCCACCGACCCGGACGTGCTCGAGGACCTGTTCAAGATGGACCACCTCACCACCCGGATGAGGCGGCACGCGGAGGGCCTGATCATCCTCTCCGGTGCCGCGCCCGGACGCGCCTGGTCCGCGCCGGTCAAGCTGATCGACGTCATGCGCGGCGCCGTCGCCGAGGTCGAGGACTATGCCCGGGTCGCCGTCAGCACGCAATCCAGGGCGGCCCTGTCGGGCTCCGCGGTCACCGACGTGATCCACATGCTCGCCGAGCTGATCGAGAACGCGACCACGCTGTCGCCGCCGTTCACTCAGGTACGGGTCTCCGGGGAGACCGTGGGCAACGGTTTCGCCATCGAGATCGAGGACCGCGGGCTCGGCATGACCCCGCAGCGGATGGCCGAGCTGAACGAGCGGCTCGCCAACCCGCCGGACATCAACCCCGCCAGCACAGAGCAGCTCGGCCTGTTCGTGGTCGGCCAGCTCGCCAGGCGGCACGGTATCGGCGTGGCCCTCAGGCCCTCGCCGTATGGCGGCGTCACCGCGGTCGCGCTGATCCCGCAGCGGCTGATCGTGGAGGAAGGGCCGGCCGCCATCACCGCCGGCGGCCCCGGGACGGCCGCCATGGCGGACGCGGCGGCAGGGGCGAGCGGCGCCGCGTCCGGGCCGGACGGGGTGCCCGGGTCCTACGGGGCCACAGGCGCCTACGGGACTACGGGTGCCTACGGGGCTACGGGCGCCTACGGGGCCACAGGTTCTTACCGGTCAAACGCGTCCGCGGGGCCGGCTGGGTTCGGCGGCTCCGACCGGGGCGGCACCGAATACGCCGCGCCGTACGCGGCTGAGGACGGATACCGGGCCTCGCACGGCGCCGACGGCGGTTACGCCTCCTCCGGGGCTGGCGGCGCGAACGGCGGGTCCTACGGGCCTGGCGGCGCGAACGGCGGGTCCTACGGGGCCTACCGCGGCGATGGAGGCAAGCAGGGGAACGGCTCGGGGTACCAGGGCTCTGCGGCGTCGCCGGGGTACCAGGCTCCTGCGGCCTCGCCGGCGGATCTGGGCACGCCGCCGTCGCTCAGCCCCGGGCGATACGGCGCCAGCGGCGGGGACGACGGCTCCGGCGCCAGGCGCGGGCGGCACGGCGCTTCCGAGGTGCCGGTGGTGACCGGCGTTCCCGTCTCCCGCCCCGCCACGTCATCGTTCGACGTCTTCACCCCGCTGCACCGCACGGATGGGGACGATGCGGGCGCGCCGGGCGCGCCGGGCGGCCCTGGGGGCGCCGCCTACGCCGAGCCTTACGCCGGCTACGGCAGCGGCTACGGCACGCCTTCCGGCTTCCCGTCGTACGGCGGCGAAGGATACGGGAACGACGGCGGCGCCGACGGAGGTCAGCACCCGGGGGACCGCGGGGACGGTGGCGCAGGCGACTACAAGGGCCTGCCCCGCCGGGTACGCCAGGCCAACCTCGCTCCGCAGCTTCGCTCCTCCGCGGCGGCGAGCGCAACCGGGCCGGCGGGCGTTCCCCGGGCCACGGCGGCATCGCTAACGGACATGCGGAACACCTTGTCCGCTATGCAGCGCGGCTGGCAGCAGGGCCGTTCACAGCCGCAACCGAATACTGAGGGCGGAGCTGATGGGGACTGACTACCACTACCCGGCGAGCCAGCTCGACTGGCTTCTCGATGACCTTGTGCTCAGAGTCGCGCACATCCAGCAGGCGGTGTTCCTGTCACAGGACGGGCTGGCACTCGGCGCCTCGCGCGGCCTCGACCAGGCGGACGCCGAGCACCTCGCGGCCCTTGCCGCGGGATTCCAGTCCCTGGCGCGCGGCACCGGGCGGCATTTCGGCGGCGGCGAGGTGCGGCAGACCATCATCGAGATGACCTCCGGCTTTCTCTTCGTGACAGCAGCCGGGCAGGGTACCTGCCTGGCCGTCCTGACCGGCGCCGATGCCGACGTCGGCCAAGTGGCGTACGAGATGGCAGTCCTGGTGCAGCGCACCGGCGAGCACCTGAAGGTCAACATGCGGACGAGATCCGCGTTATCTGACAGGCAGGAAGAAAGCGCCCATGCCGAACGACGAGCGGTGGCTCGATGCCGAGGCCGGGCCCGTAGTCAGGCCCTATGCGCTGACCCGGGGCAGGACACGGCACTCGGGGGAGGCGTTTGACCTGGTCGCAACCGTGACAGCCACCCGCGCCCGGGTGCCCGACCCGAGCGCGCTCGCACCGGAGCACATATCGGTGCTGCGGCTAGCGCGCACGCCAACTACGGTTGTCGATATCGCCTCGGACGTCGATCTGCCGCTCGGCGTGGTTCGCATCCTGCTCGCGGATCTGCGTGAACTTGGGCTCGTGGCAATCAGGGCACCTGTCCCGGCAAAGGTGCAGCAGGTTGACAGGAACACGCTCAGGGAGGTTCTCCATGGCCTACGGGGGCTATGAACAAGGCGGCACAGCGCCGCACCGCCACCGCGCCATCAAGATCCTGCTCGCCGGAGGGTTCGGTGTCGGCAAGACGACCCTCGTCGGTGCCGTCAGCGAGATCCGGCCGCTGCGCACGGAAGAACCGCTCACCGAGAGCGGCATGCGCACCGACGACACCACTGGCGTGGAACGCAAGACCACCACCACGGTGGCGATGGACTTCGGGCGGATCAGCCTGCGCAAGGACCTGGTGCTTTACCTGTTCGGCACGCCAGGACAGGAACGGTTCTGGTTCATGTGGGACGAGCTCGCGCTCGGCGCGCTCGGCGCAGTGGTCCTCGCCGATACCAGAAGGCTGGCCGACTGTTTCCCCGCTATCGACTACTTCGAGCGTCGCGAGATCCCGTTCATCGTGGCCCTCAATTGTTTCGACGGCGCGCGGCGCTACTCCGCCGAGGATGTTCGCGTTGCCCTTGACCTTGACGACGGCATGCCGGTCGTCATGTGTGACGCCCGGTCACGGGAGTCGGCCAAGGAGGTGCTGATCGCGCTTGTCGAGCACGTGCTCTCGGCAGCCGACGAGCCGGTCCCCCGCTGAGCCCGGGTGTCACGCCAAGCCCGCCTGGCAAGTGGCCGGGCCAAGGAGTCAGCAGCAGCCTCAGGAGCAGCGCAGGACGGCCCAGACCGCCTTGCCGTGCCCCTCGATCGGCGACCAGCCCCAGACATAGCTGAGCGCGCCGACAATCTGCAATCCGCGGCCGCTCTCTCCGTTCCAGTCAGGCGTCCGCGGCACGGGGGCCTCATCGCTCGGGTCGGTGACCGCGAGCATGATCTCGCCGACCCGGCGCAGCAGGCACAGCCGGAGCACGGAGGGCGCGAACGATCCGGGCGTGCGGCAGTGGGGGGCCGCGCGCAGCCCGTGCCTGACGGCGTTTACGACAAGCTCCGCGACGATGAGCTCAGCGTCGTCGGTCAGGTACCCCAGGCCCCAGCAGGTAAGCAACTCGCGGACGAACTGGCGCGCGGTCCTCGCCTCCTCCGGCACCGGACTCAACGGGCGGCTGGTGACCGCTGGTGTCGCCCACCACGCCGACGGCACCGGCAGCAACTGCGGAGGAAATGCCGGCGGAGCCGGGATGCTGACAAGCTCGTCGTCGTCCTCATCGTCCGGCTCGTAAGCAACCCTCAGGTGAGCCAACGCAACCGCTTTCTGCATCGTCATCGGGCTTGAAAGCCTTGCCTGTCGCAGTATGTGGGGTATGCCTTGCATGTATGTTGCCTGATATATTGTGCAAATGCAAGACCGGATGCACGTTCATTCGACGCGTGCAGACGGCTTCAGCCCGAGGCCGGGTTACCTGACAGCACAGGAGTCTCCTGGTTTCCCGGTGATTACACGGAGGGACGGTGGACACGTAGTCGCGAGGCACCCAGCCGAATCGGCTGACATACCTGGCGCCTCACGCGCCGAGCCAGCCCGCGACGACGGGTTAACGCATCTTGGCGATACGTGATGCGCGGATCACTGAAGGTGATCAAAATGGGGGGTGCTCAATCGAAACTTACGATGCGCCACTGGAAGGAACATGGCTCACACATACAACGGCATGCCAGCCTCAGATCTCAGCGACGTCACCTGGCAGAAAAGCCTGCACAGCAACCCCAATGGAGCGTGCGTGGAGGTGGCGGCCCTGCCCGATGGCGGGATCGCCGTCAGGAACTCCCGCTTCCCCGCCGGGCCGGCCCTGGTCTACACCCGCGCCGAAATAGCCGCGTTCCTGGCCGGGGCCAAGGACGGGGAGTTCGACCACGTGCTCTCATAGGCGCCGTAGGCAGTAGGCGAAGCGATCGGGAAGCCCGCGCAAACGATCGCAGGTAGCATAGCTGGCTGAGGCATCTACGGAATTGTCATCCACTGCTCTTTCGCAATGACATGATCACGTGGGACACTGACGCATGCCCATGATCATCACCGGGCACTGATCGAACGAGGAGTAGCGATGCTCTCGTCTGAGGATTCCGCCTGGGAGGCGACGTCCGCGGACTCCCCCCAGGAGTCAGCCCATTCGTTGTTCGCTCCGCGCTCCGCTGGACCGACGGTACAGCGGCTCGTGCTCGGCGGGCACTTGCGGCAACTGCGCGAGCGGGCGGGCATGACGACCGAGCAGGCGGCCGGAGCCATCCGGGGCTCGCATTCCAAGATCAGCCGCATGGAGCACGGGCGTGTGGGCTTCAAGGACCGTGACATCGCCGATCTGCTCACCCTGTACGGGGTGACCATCGGGGAAGAGCGTGAGGTCTTGCTGGGGCTGGCCAGGGAGGCGAACACTCCGGGCTGGTGGCAGGGCTACTCGGACATCCTCCCGCACTGGCTCGAGCCTTACTTCGGCTTGGAGGCGGCGGCCACCTTCATCAGGAACTACGAGTTGCAGTTTGTCCCCGGCCTGCTGCAGACCGAGGACTACGCCCGCGCCCTCATCCGGCTTGGCAACGCCCCGGCGGAGGACGATGTCGTGCGCCGTGTCGAGGCTAGGCTCTCCCGGCAGAAGATCCTGCACCGGGATAGCCCGCCGCGGCTGTGGGCTGTGATGGACGAGGGCGCGCTGCGCCGCCCCATCGGCGGCAGGGAGGTCATGCGGGACCAGGTACGGCACCTGATCGAGATGTGCGACCACCCGTTCGTGACGCTGCAGATCCTCCCCTTCCACAGCGGGGGGCACCCGGCCATGGGCGGACCGTTCACGATCTTGCGGTTCTCCGAGCCGGACCTGCGCGATGTCGTCTACATCGAGCAGCTGACCAGCGCGCTCTACCTCGACAAGCCGACCGAGGTGGACAGCTACCTCGAGGTAATGGAGCAGCTCTGCCTCCGGGCCGAGCCCGCCGTCAAGACGACGCAGCTCCTGAACGCGATCCTCAGCGAGTAGGCGGGTTCCGCGGTTCGCCCGCGGGCCCGGACACTGTGAAGAAGCCCCGGACCGGGAATCGTGACCCGGCCGGGGCTTTTTCACCCACGCGAAGGCTGCGACTCGTCAGGGACCAGCGCGGCCGTCGCCCTGGTGAGCGTAACTGGGGCAGCCGCGCATCTGGCCCGGTAGAACCGGGGCGGCTGCGCATCTGGCCCAGAACGCGGCACGAGCCGTCCTCAGCCAGTGCCGGACTGTCGGGTGCAGGACAAGCGCACACGGCTGGGCGAGCCATTCGCATCCCATATCCGTCCCTGCGGGTCTGGTGCAAGATCAGGCGCGCGATTTACGGTGAACCTCAGGCGCATCTGCGACGGCAAGGAGGCCGCGTATGAAGATCACCGTGAACGTCGACGGCGTCCGCTATGAGGACGACGTCGAACCGCGGTTGCTGCTTGTGCACTACCTGAGAGAACAGGCCGGGCGGACCGGCACGCCCATCGGTTGTGACACCTCGAACTGCGGTGCCTGCACCGTCCTGATGAACGGGGTATCGGTGAAAAGCTGCTCCGTGCTCGCCGTGCAGGCCGACGGCGCGGAGATCACCACGATCCAGGGGCTGGCGGACGGCGGACTGCACCCGCTGCAGCGAGCGTTCCACACCGAGCACGCGCTGCAGTGCGGATATTGCACGCCCGGCATGATCATCGCTGCAGCCGACCTGCTGCGGGACAACCCGCACCCGACGGAGGAAGAAGTCAGGGATGGGCTCGAAGGGAACCTGTGCCGCTGCACCGGGTACCAGAACATCGTCAGGGCCGTCCTCAAGGCGGCCGGCAGCGCGGAGGTGACGGCATGAGCACCGAGACCGCGCCGAACGAGGTCGGCAAGGCCCGCAAGCGCAAGGAGGACGCGCGCCTGATCACCGGCCAGACCAACTGGACCGACAACATCACGCTGCCGGGCCTTGGCTACATCGCCTTCGCGCGCAGCCCGCACGCGCACGCGCGCATCACGGCCGTGGACCTGTCCGCGGCCAAGGCCGCGCCGGGCGTGCTCGCCGTGTTCTCCGGTGCCGATCTCGCCGCCGAGCAGGGCAGCCTGCCGTGCGCCTGGCCGGTCACACCGGACATCGTGATACCGGACCATCCGCCGATGGCCGTCGACACGGTGCGCTACGCCGGGGAGATCGTCGCGGCCGTGGTCGCCAGGGACAAGT
>DAHVAN010000296.1 GCA_027314595.1 Actinomycetota bacterium
GGTGTTCCTTGACGGCCGCCCGGCCGGGGCCGCGGTGCCGTTCGTGATCGGCCGGCACGTCCACCGCGCTGTCCAGCCTCCCGCCCTGCCCGCGGCGGACCCGACCGGGATCGACTACCTGGGCCTGGTCGCCGCCGCGCATGAGGAGGAGGCCGGCGCCGGCGCGCCGATCGACTTCACCCGGCTGCAGATGCTGCCGCAGGCCAGGGAGGAGGACAGCGGTGCCTAGCCGGGCGCCGTGGGCGGCGCACTTCGGGCTGGCCCGCACCCCGTTCGGCAAGTCCATCGCGGCCGGGGACCTGTTTGTCCGCCAGGCCCACGCCCAGGCCACCGCCCGGATCGGCTTCTGCATCGCCGAGACCGCGCTCTGCGTCATCACCGGCGATACCGGCGCCGGCAAGACCGTGGCCGCCCGCGCCGCTGTCGCCGGGCTGGACCCCACCCGGCACCAGGTCATCTACGTCGCCAACCCCGCGTTCGGCACTCGCGGCTTGTATGTGCAGGTGGTCCGGGCACTGGGTGCCCAGCCCCGCTACCTCAAGGCCGAGCTGATGGCCCAGGCCGCGGACCTGCTCGCCGCCGAGACCGCTGAACGGCACCGCACCGTGGTGCTCATCGTGGACGAGGCCCACCTCCTGCAGCCTGACCAGCTGGAAGAGCTGCGGCTGATGACCAACGCCGAGATGGACAGCGCCAGCCCGTTCGCCGGGATCCTGATCGGCCAGCCGACCCTGGCCCGGCAGCTGCGCATGGGCACGTTCGCCGCCCTCGACCAGCGGATCGCCACCCGGTACGCCATCAAGCCGATGGACCTGGCCGAGTCAGCCGCCTACCTGCGCCACCACATGGCCCTGGCCGGGCGGGAGGAGCCCCTGTTCGCCGACGACGCCGTCGCCCGCCTGCACCGCGTCTCCTCCGGCCTGCCCCGCGCCCTGAACAACGCCGCCACCGCCGCGCTCATCGCCGCCGCGGCCGCCGGCCAGGACCTCATCGACGATGCCTGCGCAAAGAGCCGTCGCCGAGCTCACCCGCGACTGACCGCCAGCCCGCCACCGGCGCCATGACCCGCGCCGAGGCACTGCGCTGGTGGCGGGCAGGCTACGAAGCCGGGCACCAGGCCGCCGAGCACGAGCTGCAGGCATCCGCACGATGGAACCAGCTCGCCGCCAGCTTCCGCGCCCAGCACACCGCTGACCAGCAAGCCGAGATCAACGCGCTGCTGCTCGAAACCATCGACGTTCTCGCCCGCCTCCTTACCAGCCACGACAACGGCAGCACCTGACCAGCCGCCCAGCACCCGTCACCACCGAGCCCTGCCAGAACATGCACATCAAACGCTGCCGAACCATGCGCAGACAACGTGGCCGCTAACACCATGGCCTTGGCGGTGCGGACGCCGTCGGTCTCGACCGTGGCGTGGTCGCGCTGGAGCACGTCGATGAACTGCGGGTGCTGGCTGCCCGGGACGCCGTCCATCCCGGTGTGGCCGATGTTCGTGCAGGTGATGGAGTACTTCCATCCCGTTTTCCGCTCGAAGGCGGTCATGTTCTTCTGGTGCCGGCGGGACGGTTTCACCCGGCGGGCGATGAACCGCAGCCCCTCGGGCCAGATGCCGGCGCGGCTCATCAGGTGCGTGATCTCGGCGACGTCCTTGTCGCCCTCAAGCCCGCCGTCCTGGAGGAGCCCGGGCTGCCAGGCTGCTCCGGGAAGTGCCGCGATGGCCGCCTCGTCGGCCTCCAGGATGGTCCAGCCGCAGGTGAACAGCAGTGTCTTGCGGCTGGTGGTGAGGGTGAGCAGGTACTCGATGAGCTTGTGGCTCGCTCCGGCGCCGTCGATCCGGACCAGGATCTTGCGCCGGAACCGGGCCGGGACCTGCTTCAGCGCCCGGTCCAGGACCTCCTTGTGGTCAGCGAAGGTGTTCGACCCGGCGCTGCCGGGCCGCAGCATCATGTCCAGGCACTCGCGGGTGTTCATGCACCACGCGGCCAGCGGGTGGAATCCATACCCCTTTTTCCAGGTAGGGGTCGCTTTCTCCTTACCGGAGTGCGCGGTGATGAGGGTCGCGTCCATGTCGATGGCCACCCATCCGGCCAGGGTCTTTCCTGCGACGGCCAGCCACGGGAACCCGCCTGCGTCCTCGATCAGGTCCACACGTGCCTGCGGATTCTCGCCCTGGCCTGCCCGACCTGTACCAGTACCCGGTCGGAGGCCAGGCCCAGGACCCGGCGGACCGTGGAACCGGACGGCGCGGTGCCCAGGACGGGGGCGAGCTGGTCCAGGACGGCGATGTCGGCCATCGCGGTGGCGCCCAGCGCTATGGCGATCGCCGTGGAGACCAGCACCATGCCCCGGCTGAGCTGCGGAAACTTTCCCCGCATCGTCAGTGCCGGTTCCAAGACGGCGGTCAGGCCGAGCCGGTCGGCGAACTGGCGCAGCAGGACCGCGCCGGCATGGCCGGCGAGTCCGTGCCCGTCCGCGGTGATCTCCAGGGCATGGTCCCAGGACGTATCCTTCATCGCGAAGGACGCTCCGATCTGCAGTCTGCTGGTGCGGTAACCGCAAATCTTCCAGGACCGGGGCGTCCTTCGCCGTGGAAACCGTGATTACGTCCCTCGCACCCGCCGGGTGCGGCCGCGTTGCGCCAGCGGCCAGCGAAAATACCGTAAAAGCCAAGGTCGAAGCCCTGCGTAAGCAGGACTGGCGCTAATTCGCCAGACGAGTTGAATGCCGGAGGCTAGGTGTCCCGCTCAACGACTTGTTCACAGGCGCAGGTGCATCTGAATGCTGTGTAATTTCACATCACGCTGCGTGACTGGCGCCGGGCATGGTGGTGCTCATGCGGGAAGGGCTGGCATCCAGGTGTTTCCGGTGATGGCGTCGCGGATCACGTTCATGACGGCCAGTCCGTGCTTGCGGGCGGTGTCAAGGTATCCGCGGATGGCGTAGCGGTGGCGGGTCGCGGTCTCGGAGCGGAGCCGGCCGGAGATCTTCTGCTGGGTCTTCGACGGCCGCAGGTCACGCTCCTCCCCCAACCTGCCATGAGGGACGGTAGGAGGCGCAACCGGCCGTGAACAGTCATAGTCTGACCGTGTTTTCCAGAGCCTCGTCCGTTCTGTGGTGCCCTCATGCGGGGGCGCGGTGTACTTGCCGTCGCAGTCCTCGCCGGCGGGAACGTCTCCGACGAAGTGCAGGGACGGCTCTTCAGTAGACACCTGTCAGCACCGCAGACATGATGGGCGGAATGAGCGCTCAGCCAACTGACGATGAGATCCAAAGCACGAACACCGCCAGAGGAGTTAGGCCGCCGAACCCTTACGGACGGTTTGCCGCTGTGGACGGTCTCGGGGGCGTTGCGGCGCCTCTGCTGGCCGGTTTCGCCGTGACAATGGTCGCCCTGATCGTCCAGATCGTGGACAACCTCCGCTGGCCTGATGTCTCGCTCGTGTTGCTGGGCGGGGCAGCGGTTCTGCTGCTGCAGGTCGTACAGTTGAGCGCACGAGCCCGCGGCTACGCGGTCACTCCAGCCCAGGCACGCGAATGGTATCCGGACATCGGACGCGATCCTGCCCGTGCTGGCCTGGTGGACTGGGAGCTTCGGCATCACCTGGACTGCTGGCGTGACCTGGTGCGACGCGCGCGGTGGCGGTACAACGTGGCGGTCATCCTGCTGTTGTGTGGAATCGCTGTCATGCTCGTGCCGAAGAAGGCCGCTGAGCTGACCGCGGTGCGCGGCTTCGCCATCGCTGTCATCGCGGGCGGTGCCCTGATCGAGATCGCCGCAGTCCTTGCCGACTGGGGCAGCCGCGCGCCTGACGGGTCTACCCGGTCAAGGCTTCCCCCTCTACTCAGGTGGGCGGCCCCGCCTGACCCGCCGGTCCCGCCGGAGCCCTATCCAGTCCCCCCAGAAACCCCGTGACCTGCATCGGGCGGATGCCCATCGGGCGGCACATCAGTGGGCAGGGCATCATCGAGCGCAGCGCCGTCAGGAAACCGTCTAGGCTTTTTCGGTCCTTTCCACATGCCTGAGTGGATGCACTCGCCCGGCAGGTGCCAGACACCCGGGGGAACGTAACAGACCGGACAGCGGTCGTCGGGGTCCGGCCCCCAATTCCGCGACGCCTCTGTTTCACCCATTTGGCATGTCCTTCCACGCAGATACCGGCAAGCTATCATTTGCCGCCTGCGCTGGCGGGCAGGGTTATCGGCAGGTGCTAAGGGCAAGGAGGCGAGCCGTGACCGGGGCGACTGATCACATTCCCGCGATACGCGCGGGCCGCGAAAGGTACCTCGCCTCAGGCGACCGGCAAGCGCTGGCGGAATCGGTGCGCCTTGGCCGCTCGACGCTGGAGCAGTTGGCTGGCTCCGGTGCCGTTGAGGGGTCTGCGGCCCTGGAACTCTCCGCTTCGCTCAGCACGCTGTACCAGGCTGAAGGGGATCAGCGGCATCTCGACGAGGCGCTAGTCCTGCTGGAGCACGCGCAGGCCGTGCTCCCGGCCAGCCACGGGGATCTTCCCACCACGTACGGGAACATGGCCGGGCTCCTGGTGCACCGCTTCGCCGTGCGCGCAGACCCCCGCGACTTGCAGTCTGCGGTATCCGCAGCGCGGCAGGCAGTGACGGAAAGCAAGCCGGGCGATTCGGGACTGCCCGCCAGATACAGCAACCTCACCGGCATACTGCGGACGGTCTACCAGGTCACTGGCGGCGTCCTGGCCTTCATTGACGAATCCATCGCCGCGGGCCGGAAAGGCGCGGAGCTCCTCCAGTCCTCCACCGGGTCGCGCTGCCTGGTCCTTGCTACGCTCGCTGGGAGCCTGATGACCCGCGGCCGGGATGTGTCTTCGCCCGATGATGTCGAAGAGGGCATCACGGTCGCACGACAGGCAGTGGCAAGCGCACCAGCGTGCTCTCCTCAGCGGCTGGACGCGGCCAGCATCCTCGCGTCATGCCTCCGGCTGCGCTTTGACATGACCGGTGACCTGGCCAGCCTCGCCGAGGCGAGCGGCCTGCACCGGGAGATGGCGGACCTGGTACCGCCGCAAAGCCCGGAGCGCGCCCTGCACCTGCTCCAAGCCTCGGCCACGCTGATGACGCGGTTCGAGCGGCTGGAGGTCCCTGACGACCTAGACGCAGCGGAGCGCCTGACGCGGCAGGCCATGGAGTGCGCGAACACGCTGACCCGGGCGGAGACCCTCCGGGTGCTCGCGGCCTGCCTCCAGGCGCGTTCCGGCCTGCTCGTGGCGGACGACGATCAAGAAGGCGCTGCGGAGGTCGCACGGCAGGCGGTCGAGGCAGCGGAGCAGGCGGTCAAGCTCACCGACCGCGCCGATTCCGCGTATCAGGACCGGCTGGTCCAGGCGTGCAACACGAAGGCGGCCCTGTTCAAGGTCACCGCAACGGCAGTGCACCGCGCCGCGGCGATTACGGCCTACCATGACGCTCTGAAGGATCTCGGCGCAAGCGGCCCGGCCGCCCGGCTGTGCGCGTTCAATCTCGGGTACACCTACACGCTCGGCGCTGAGTCCGGGCCGGCGAGCTGCGCCGACATCGGCCACGCTATGGAACTGTTCCGGCAGATCCTGACGGAGACTGAACCTGGTCAGCGTGACTGGGCACCTGCTGTCCTCGGCCTGCTTAAGTGCGTCACCCTGCTCCTCCAGATCGACTCCAGCGCGGTCGACATCAGTGAGGTCATGGGGCTCTACCGGCAGCTGGCCGACGCGCCTGCCGTGCCGCCGGTGTCCATGGTCCGAGCCGGGCAGCTGGCCGGAACGCTGCTGATGCTGTCGGGCGCCAGCGCCGAGGCGGCAAGAGTTCTCGCCGCGGCCGTGCGGCTATTGCCTGCCGTGGCATGGCGCGGAATCAACCGCGAAAGCCGCGAAACGAAGCTCGCCGACTTTACTGGTCTCGGCTGCGATGCCGCCGCGAGCCTGGTCGCCGCCGGCGATGCCGAGGGGGCGGTCGAAGCGGTGGAGCAAGGCCGGAGCGTTCTGTGGGCGGACACGCTGCAGTTGCGGCGCGGGGACGCCGACCTGTGGCTGCGACATCCTGAGCAGGCCACGCGGCTCCGCGACCTAGCGGCGGCCCTCAGCGCCGAGGAGACGCCTGATGAAGGTCAGGGGATCTCGCGGGCGATCGACCGGCGGATGGCGCTGGCGGCCGAGTGGGAGGAACTCGTCGCCCAGGTCCGCAGCGAGGGATTCGCGGACTTTCTCAAACCTGCGAACCTCGCCGACCTGCTGCCCGCAGCAGCGAACGGCCCGGTGGTAATCGTCAACGTGAGCCAGTACCGCTGCGACGCGCTTCTCGTCACCGCCGACGGCGTGCGGTCCGTACCGCTCCCGCTGCTGCGCGCCGAGGACGTGCTCAGCTACACGTCCCGCTATTTCGGCATACATGCACATTTCGACCGAGCCCTGGCCGCGATTGAGCGCGGTGAGATCATTGCCGCGGCAGAAGCCCGCGAGCGGATCTTGGCCGACATCCTGGGGTGGCTGTGGGACACGGTGGCCGATCCGATTCTCTCGGCTCTCGGCATTACCGGCGCCCCGGCGGAAGGCCATCCCTGGCCCCGCGTGTGCTGGTGCCCAACCGGGCTGCTCACCCTGCTTCCGCTGCACGCGGCGGGACACTACGAGGACGACGCGGACTCGGCATCGCGCAACGTTCTCGACCGGGTTGTCTCTTCCTACACCCCCACGGTCAAAGCGCTGGCCGACGCCAGCGGCAACGACCAGCAGGCGGAATTGGACGCGGATTCCGGGACGCTGCTCTTCGTGGGCCTGCCGGACACGCCAGGCCACCAACCGCTGCCCGGCGCGACGCTGGAACGCGACTTGCTAGCGGCCACGTTCGGGGACCGCTGCCAGATCCTCTATGGCGAGGATGCCACGCTAACAGCAGTCCGCACCGCGCTGGCGCTGCACCGGTCAGCTCACTTCAGCTGCCATGGCGAACAGAATCTCGCCGTCCCCTCGAAAGGCGGCCTGCTGCTGCAGGACGGTGATCTGACCGTCGCTGCCCTGAGCGCCGCCAGCTACCACGGCGAGTTCGCGTTCCTATCGGCATGCAAGACCGCGACGGGCGGCACCGCACTGCCCGACGAGGCGATCAGTCTCGCAGCGGCACTGCACTACACCGGCTACCGCCATGTCATCGCCACCCTTTGGTCGGTCTACGACCAGGCCGCCACCGAAGTGGCTGAGCACGTCTACCGCGAACTCACAGCCGACAGACAGCTCGTCCCGGCACGGTCCGCGCACGCTCTGCACTCGGCAGTGCAGAGCCTTCGCGCCGCAAAGCCGCAGCAACCCAGCCGGTGGATCCCTTTCATCCACATCGGCCTGTAAATGGGAGGGGTACTGGTCCCCGCATGCTTGTGGGGCGCGCCTCCACCGTTAAGCTGCTGGTCACTGACCGGCATCAGGCCGCCCCGGCCGCAGCGGCCCGCAGCTGCGGATGACGCTCCTCCCACGCCTGCCGCACGCCCCTGGGCAGGTACAGCTCCGGCCATACCGCGATCAGCGTGTCCCGGTCCAGGTAGCTGGTCAGGTCCTCCGGGCGGCTGGCCTCCCGCAGCACGATCTGGTACAGCCAGCGGCGCGAGTACGGCTCGTCCAGGTCGAAGGCCGGGCTGGGGCCGCTCCAGTACAGCCGCAGCGGCAGCACCACGCTGCCCCGCGCAGGCTGGCCAGGTCGGTCACCACGATCACCCGGCGGCCGGGACGCGCCTGGTACTGGGTCCGCACCGCGACTGCACCGTCTGCGCTCCGCGAACTGCTGGCCGAGTACGGCATTGGCGAGCAGCAGCAGGCCATACTGGCCGTCATGACCGATTCGCGCGGCGGTGGCGGCTGGCCGAGCCCGTCGCGGTGCCAGCCGCTGGGCTGGGTCATCAGTGAAGCCGTCCGCCGGGCCGGGGGAGTGGCGTCGCACCCCCGGGCCCGGCCGGCAGGGGGTTCAGGCGGGCTCGGTTGTCGTCAGGACCGGTGCCTCCAGTGGCGCCGGGAGCGACTGGAGCAGGAACTCGCCGAATGCCGCGGCGAGAGCGGCGATGCTCAGCAGCCCGCCGGCGAGCGCGGTGCTGCGCGCGCCGAGCGCGGGCAGCAGCACGCTGCCGATGAACGCGCCAGCCGTGATGCCGACGTTCACCGCGATGGAACTGCCGGCGGTGGCCATGTCCACCGAGCCAGGCGCGACCTGCAGCACCCGCCCCGCTAGCGCGGTGGTCATGGCGGAGAACGACAGGCCGGCCAGTGACACCAGGATGACGGCGGCGACCGGCTGGGCGCCGGCCACGTACAGCGCGCACAGCGCCAGCGCCTGCGCAGCGACCGGTACGCACATGGCGGTCCACGGGTTCCAGTCGGCCATCCGGCCGCCTATGACGACGCCGGCGACTCCGGCGATGCCGCGGATGAGCAGGATCAGGCTGAGCGCTCCCAGCGGGAACCGTGAGACCTGGGTGAGGAACGGCGTGATGTAGGTGAACGATGCGAACGACCCCATGACGGCCAGGCTCACCACGGCGATCGTCAGCCAGTACCGCCGGGAGTCTGGCGCCGTTCCGCGCGAGGCCTCGCCCTCGCCCGGCTTGGTGGTCGGCAGCAACCACGCCGCCGCCAGCATGGCGAGCAGTCCCAGGCAGCTCAGCGCGCCGAAGGAGGCTCGCCACCCGAAGTGCTGGCCCAGCCAGGTGCCGGCCGGGATGCCGAGCAGGGTAGCCAGCGAGCTCCCGGCGAATACCAGGCCGACCGCGCGACCGCGTACCTTCTGGGGGAACATCCCGGCCGCGCTCGAGACCACGATGGACCAGAACAGGGCCTGGCTGAGTGCCGTGACGATCCGGGAGAGGAGCAGCAGGCCATAGCCGGAGGCCAGGGCCGAGCCGAGCGATGCGAGCACGAAGACCGCCAGCAGCCCGGAGATGAGGTGGCGCCGCGGCACTCGCCGGGTCAGCTGGGTGAGCGGGACGGACGCGACGACAACGACCAGCCCGTAGAAGGTGACCAGCAGGCCAACCGAGGACAGCGAGGAGTGCGTGCCACGGGAGATCAGGCTCAGCAGGCCGATGGGCAGCGTCTCGCTGGTGACGTAGATGAAGGCCGCGACGGACAGCGCGATGAGGGCGCCGACGTGGCGAGCGCGGATCTCGGGATCTTCCATTGTTACCCTCGAATCATTTATTGCTGGTAGCTGATGGAAGCAAGTCAGTTGCGGGATGCCGGGCCACGCGGCGCCGCTCCGTGAGCCGGCGGGACTTGGCAGCGCTGCCGCAGTCGGCCATCTGGCACCAGCGCCTGGAGCCGTTGCGGCTCTGGTCGAGCACGATCCAGCCGCAGCCGCCGTCATCGGGCGGGCAGCGGCGCAGCCGTCCGTAGTCCACCGTAAGCAGCAGGTCCATGACCGCCGCCGCGATACGGTCCTGAACCTGGAGGTCGGGGGTCGTGCCGATGTCGAGGTGCGGCGGCCGCGGCGCGAGGTGATCCGGCGGCGCGGCGTCGCGGTTCAGCCGCAGGGCCGACCGGGCGACGGCGGCCGCCCACCGGCCGTGCACTCGCTGCAACGCGGCGGCCGCCACGTCCGGGTGCTGCGGCACGAGAGCGGCCGCGTCGAGCAGCGCGACGTGCAGCGAGTCCCGCAGGTCGCGCACCGCGTCAAGCGCGGCGGCGCCCTCGCCCGGGTTGCGCTCCCAGGCCCGGGCGATCAGCCCGGCCTCCGGCGTGGTCACGAAGCCGGCCAGGCCTGCCCACGCCAGCAGCACATCCGGGCTGGTCAGGCGGTCCACCGGCAGGGAGCCGTCGGGCAGCTCCTCCCGCGGGGCGACGGTATTGACCAGGTCGAGCGCCGGGTGTCCGCCAACAAGCGGCGTAGACGCGATGTCAGTAGGCATGCTTGATCCTACCACTAAAGCTGATTTAGATGGAAGCAATACTGAGTAGTGCGGGACCTCGCATTGAGTACCGCGGACCCCGGTTTGGTGGTCGGCGTACCTGTCTGCGCCCCCTGGCCGCCGCTTAGCGTCGCAGATGACGAACGCAGGTCCTTCCCAACCGACGAACCGAGAGAGGCGCTCATGGCGTACCTGAAGCAATCCGATCCGGCCGTGCTGGCAACCGCGGTGGCTGACTGCCTGGTCGTGGCGTCGGACCCGAACGCGAGGGCGGCCGGCATCTACTTCTGGAATGCCGTCAGGCCCTACCGCGACGCTGTTGTCGATGCGGTCCGCAACTGCCCGGATGAAGTCGTCAGGTCCCTGGGCGAGAACCTGCTGGCGAGCCCGGAGGACCCGGCGGCGCACGCCGCGCTGTGCCAGGCGCTGGCGCAGCGGCGGGGCCACGGGGCCATCGACACCATCATGTCCCTGGCATGGCGCACCGAATGCAACTCACGGGTGGGATATCACCTGGGCGGCCGGCATGAGCGGACCTCGGTCCCGGTGACGGCGGAGGAGTTGCGCGGCCTGCCTGCCGGGGACCCGCTGCCGCCGGGGGCCGAGCCGGAAGTCCTGGTCGTGATCCCGTTCCGGGACCGCTCCCTCGGCGGCGGAGACCGGCTGCGCAACCTGGTCGCGTGCCTGCTCGCGCTACGCGACCAGTGCTACCCGCGGGACGGCTACCAGGTCACGGTGGTGGAATCCGATGACGAGCCGCGCTGGCGGGAGGTCATCGCCCCGCTCGCCGACCATTACCTGTTCGCGCCCAACGCCGGGACCTGGAACAAGTCCTGGGCGATCAACGTCGGGGTGGTGCACACCCCCGGGCCGACCGAGGTGGTCTGCATCCACGACGCCGACGTGCTCGCTGATCGCGACTTCGTGGCACGCCACGCCGAGCGCTTCACCCGGCCGGGCGTGATGGGCTTCCTGCCGTACCGGGACATGCTCCAGATGGACGACGTGTCCACGTGGCACGCCATCAGGGAGCGCCTCGCTGGCCGGGCCGGCACGGCTGACCTGAGCCGGGTGCGCGGCTTCACCCTGCACCGCGGGCCTGGCCTGTGCACGTGGGTCAGGGCTGAGATGTTCCTGCGGGTCGGCGGCATGGACGAGCGCTACCAGGGCTGGGGCGGCGAGGACTTCGACTTCATCAACCGCTTCGGGTTCGCGGCCCCCTTCGACTGCTATGACGAGCCGCTGCTGCACATGCGCCACCCGTCGAACTACGAGCTGCGCGAGGACGGGGAACTGGTCAACGCGCACATCCCGCCGCTGAGCTGGCCGCCTGACTCGCTCATCGGCCAGCTTGACCGGTTCGCCGTGCCGCTCAACGGCGGCCAGTCACTCGCGGGACGCAGGTGAATCATGACCAGCCAGATGACCAGTCTTCCCGTCGCGGCGAACGGCGACAGGCGCACCCGGCCCGAGGCCTGGCGTAGCCGGACGATCCTTGACGACCTGCGGCTGTGGGCCGAGCGGCGGCCCGGCCGGCCGGCGCTCGCCTGCTGGCACGCCGACGGGCGGCCGAAGGAGACCGTGACCTACGCGCAGCTCGCCGCTGTCGTCGACCGGCTCGCGGGCGGCCTGCTCGAGCTCGGCGTGCGGCGCGGCGACGTGGTGACGCTACAGCTGCTGAACTCCTGGCAGCTCGTCGCGCTGATCTTGGCCTGCGCCCGGATCGGCGCGATAGCCGCCCCGGTGGCACCGGTCATGCGACGCCGCGAGGTCGAGTTCATGACCCGCCTCACCGGCAGCCCGCTGTACATCAGCCATGAGGAGGCGAACGGGTTCGCCTTCGGCCAGATGAGCGCCGAGGTGGCCGCCGCGGTGCCCACCCTGCGGCACCGGGTGCTGCTTGACGCGTCGGGCCGGGCGCCGTCGTCGGCGCTTGACTTTGCCCTGCCAAGCCCTGAAGCGGGCCTGCCCGGGACCGGCCTGCCCGCGATCGCCGCCGAGTTGGACACCCTCCAGGCGCAGCCGCATGACGTGGCCCAGGTCATGTTCACCTCTGGCACCACCGGTGAGCCGAAGGGGGTCCTGCACAGCCACGCGACGCTGTACGCCACTAACCACTGGCAGGCGGAGGTGCTGCGGCTGCACGAGGACGAGGTCACCGCGATGGGCTCGCCCACCACCCTCCAAGCGGGATACACCTGGAACTTCATCATGCCGCTGCAGCTAGGGGCCACCGCGGTCCAGGTCGACGCCTGGGACCCCGGCCTGATGCTGGACATCATGACGGCGGAGCGCGTCACCTTCTTCTACGGGCCGCCGCCGTTCCTGGCTGACCTGATCAGGGCCCAGCGCCAGGCGCCCCGCGACCTGACCGCGCTGCGCACGTTCGGCACAGGGAGCGCGCCCATCCCGCCGGTCCTCGTCGAAGACGCACTGAACGTGCTTGGCTGCCGGGTCTACGCGCTGTGGGGCATGACGGAGAACGGCTGCGTGACCGTCACTCGCCCGGAGGACCCGCTGATGCGCGCGGCCGAGAGCGACGGCACCGCGGTGCCCGGCATGCAGGTGCGCTTCGTCAGCCCCGGGACCACTCAGCCGGTGGCCCAGGGCGAGACCGGCCTGCTCCAGGTCCGTGGCGACAACCAGTGCCTGGGATACTTCCAGCGACCCGAGCTCTACCAGGCCTCGCTGACCGAGGATGGCTGGTTCGACACCGGCGACCTCGCCAGGGACGACGGGTACGGCGGGATACGGATCGCCGGCCGGGTCAAGGACGTGATCTCCCGCGGCGGGCTGAAGGTGCCGGTCGTCGAGGTTGAGGCGGCGCTGCTGCGCCACCCGGCGGTCCGGGATGTCGCGGTGGTCGGCTATCCGGACGACCGGCTCGGCGAGCGCGCGTGCGCCTGCATAGTCCCAGAAGACGACGGCGACCCGCCCACGCTGGACGGCCTGCGCGCTCACCTGACCGATCTCGGCATGGCCAAGCCGTACTGGCCTGAGCGGCTTGAACTGGCCGCCGATTTGCCCAAAACGCCTTCAGGCAAGGTGCAGAAGTACCTGCTGCGCCAGCGCCTCACCGACCCGCAGGAAGGGTGAACGGGATGGAATTCCAGTTCTCCGAGGAGCAAGAGGCGCTTGCGCGCAAGACCCGCGCGTTCGCAGAGGAGCGACTGCTTCCGGCCTCCGGAGACAGCGACCGGCTGGGCCGCATGCGCCCGGAACTGCGCGCGGAACTCGCCGGGGAGGGCCTGTTCGGGCTCAGGATACCGGCCGAGCATGGCGGCACCGCACTCGACGCGGTCAGCACAGGCGTGGTGCTTGAGGAGCTCGCCCGTGGTGACCTGACGGCCTGCTACCCCGTGCTGAACGCGGCGCTCATCGCGGGCATCCTGGCGCGCAACGGCACCGCTGAGCAGCAGGCGCGGTGGCTGCCGCCCATCGCGGCCGGGGACGCGCTCGTCGCGTTCTGCATGACGGAACCGGATCACGGCACCGATGCAGGGGCGCTTGAGCTGCGCGCTTACCCGGACGGCGACGGCTGGTCGCTCACCGGCACCAAGGCCTCCATCATGCTGGGCGCATACGCGACGCACGGCCTGGTCTTCGCCCGCACGGGCCCGGAGCCGCTGGCCCGTGGCGTCACCGCCTTCTACGTCCCGCTCGACGACAAGCACGTGACCAGGACCCCGCTGCGGGATCTGGGCAGCCGCTCGGGCGGCCGGGCGACCCTGGAGTTCTCTGGGCTGAGGGCCGGACCCGCTGATGTCGTCGGCGCACCGGGCCTTGGCTTCGCCGAGGGCATGCGCGGCTTCGACTACTCCCGGGCGCTGATCGCGCTGATGAGCATCAGCGTGGCAAGCGCGTCGCTAGGGGAGGCGATCGGCCACGCCCGTGAACGGCGGGCGTTCGGCCAGCCACTCGGGACTTTCCAGGGCATCGCGTTCCCCCTCGTAGAGCATGCCACCTACCTGCACGCCGCGCGGCTGCTCGCGTTCGAGGCGCTGTGGCGCAACGACCGGGGCCTCGATCACCGGGTGGAAGCGAACATGGCCAAGTGGTGGGCGCCGAAGGCCGCGGTCGAGGCAGCGCACCAGGCGCTGCTCACCCTCGGGCACTACGGCTGGTCGGAGGAGCGGCTGACGGGACAGCGGCTGCGCGACGTCATGGGCACGCAACTCGCCGACGGCACCGCGAACGCGACGAAGCTCGTCGTGGCCCGCGCCCTGCTGGGCCGCGACTTCGCCCCGTGACCGCTGGATGAAGGACGGAGTGACCGCAGATGCAGACCTACCCCGCCCTCGTGGGCGGTCGCGACATCGACTCTGACCAGCACGTCTACGTGCTACCTAGCGACGCTATCCTGACGGACACGTTCGGTGGCCTGGCGCTCAAGCGCCGCCTGGACCAAGGCGAGCTCGAGCCGCCCGAGTGGTCGACGATTAGCCGCTGCGCGCTGGCCGACGAGCGGACCGTGCAGGAGTCACTGCGGGCCGCGGCGGACGCCGCGGCCGAGTGGGGGCACGCGCCGCTCGATATCAGGATCCGGCTCGGCGAGCGGATCCGCGATCGGCTGATCACCAAGCGCGAGGCCTTCACCGAGGTCATGATCATGGAAGGGCGCACCAGGCTGCTCGCCGAATGGGAGGTCGACGGGCTGCTTGACATCTTCAGCGAGCAGACCCTGAGCTGGTGCGCCGAGTTGATGCACCGCGAGTTCAGGCATGGCGGCAGGCGCCTGGTGATCCGCAGGCTCGCCGATGGCGTCGTGTGCGTGGCTCCCCCGCAGAACGCCCCGCATTCAAACGCGATCTACGGCGCGGCCAGCCTGCTGGCCGGCAACAGCGTCGTCGTCCGGGCGCCGCGCAGCATCCCGCTCGGGGTCATGTACGCCGTCCGCGAGATCATCGCGCCCGCGCTGGCGGACGTGGGCGCACCGCCAGGCACCGTGAACGTCCTTTGCGGGCCGCCGATGCTCCAGGACTGGCTGGCCAGCCCGCACGTCAACGACATCATCTACTTCGGCGGGACGGCGAAGGGCCTGGCCCTGCAGGGCGCCTGCGTCGCCGCGGGCAAGAAGCCGATCCTGGAGCTAGCCGGGAATGACTGCGCCGTGGTCTGGCGGGACGCTGACCTCGACCTCGCGGTCGGTGCGCTGACCGAGGCGTTCAACGCCTCCGGCCAGATCTGCAACGTGCCCAACCAGGTGATCGCGCACCCGGCCATCGCCGGCGACCTGACGAGCCGGCTGGCCGCTGCGGCGGCGCAAGTCAAGCCAGGACGGCCCGGCGACGACGGAGTGGTGCTGACCCCGGTGCTCGCCGCGGACCGGTTCTTCGCCACCCTGGCCAGCGCGCTGCGCGGCGGCGCCACGCTGGTGTGCGGCGGACGGCGGCTTGACGTCGATGGCGCACCCTCGGCCGCCGGCTTCTTCATCGAGCCGACGGTGATCAGGGTCGGCGGCCTGGAGGCTGCCCGCGCCATCGAGGCGGTGCGCGAAGAGACCTTCTTCCCGCTGCTGCCAGTCATCGTGCCCGATCCGGGCCGCCCCGACGACGCGCTGCTCGACGACATCGTGCGCTTCGTCAACACCAATCCTTACGGCCTGCGCAACTCGCTGTGGGCAGCCGACCGCTCAGTCGCCGACCGGTTCGTGGCCCGGGTGCATAACGGCGGCGTGCTCAAGGTCAACGACAGGTCACACTGCGGCTTCTTCCCCTACATGCCGTCTCACGGCGGCACCGGCCGCACCGGCGGGGCCTTCGGCGAGGCGAGCTACATGGCCATCAGGACCACCCACCTGCAGGCGATCTCGATGCCGGATGCCCCGGCCGGGCGAACAGGAGGCGCGCCATGCGGACGGTGACGGTACAGGCCCGCGCCACGGCGGCGGCGGCAACGGCTTTCACCGCGCTTACCCGGTTCGAGTCGTTCCAGGCCGCCGAACGGGATGGCCTGTCGGTGCAGGCCCTGTGGAACGACGGGCCGTCCCGGCTGCCCGACCTGGAGTCGGTGTCCGTCGAGCCTGGCCCGCACCGCGTCAGCGCCTGGGCGATCCGCTTCAGGGATGGCCTGATCCGCTGGCAGCAGCGGGACGAATGCGACCCGCGGGCGCTGACCATCCGGTTCGGGCAGACCACGGGCGACTTCGGCTCCTGGCACGGATCCTGGCGGGTCACAGCCATGCCGGAGGGCTGCCGCATCGTGTTCGAAGCCCGGTACGACATCGGCGTCCCCATGTTCGGCCAACTGGTAGAGCCGTGCGCCGGGCAGGTGGTGACCCGCTTGGTAGCGGCCATTCTCACCGGGCTCTTCCCGCGAGCCCGGCTGATGAGCACGCCCGCCGCGGACCGCGACCCGGAGGCCTACATCTGGTCGCTTCTGGCGACAACCGCGGGGAGCCACGGCCTAACCCATACCCACCAAGGAGGTCCGCGTGATGTTGACTAGTCAGGTTTCCGCCCCGATAGCGGCGGAGGTGGCATACCGGGGGTGGAGCTACGGCAGGCTGCCGTTGCCGCCCGCCGAGGACTGGGATGAGTTCGCCGGGTTCTGGGACAACCTGCCCAGGGATCCCTATGTGAAGCCCGGTCATGGCACCGTCAGGTCCCGGCGGCTCGGCCGCCTGCTCGTGCCCGGCGGGCAGGACGGCGGGATTCGGGCCGAGGTCCTGCCGCACCACTATTTCCTGCAGAGCAAGTCGGTGAACTCGCTGTACGGCGGGCAGGTGCGCGTCTTCGCGCCGCTGCTTGAGGAGACGTACGGCAACGGGTACTTCCGCAGCGTCTTGGCATACGACCTCGCGACGGTCAGGGAGATCATCCCCCGTGACCCGCGCTGGCTCGTCACCGTCCACCTCATCCGCACTGAGGCGGCGGGGAGCGCGGCGTCGTCCCCCGCCCCCGAGGGCCGCCACAGCGACGGCCACGAGTTCATCGCCATGCACCTCATCAGGCGGGAGTCCTGCGCCGGCGGCGAGAGCAGCCTGTACCGCAACGGCGACCGGGCGCCCGTCATGGAGCGCACGTTCCAGCACGCGATGGAGACGCTCGTCATCGACGACCAGGCGATGGAGCACGATGTCAGCCCGATCACAGTGAGCGACGGCCCGACGGCCGTCCGAGACATGATGATCGTCGATTTCGAGTGCGCCGATGCCGGCCTGCCCGCCAGCATCGGCTCAATTTCCCTGGACTTACCAGTCCCAACCTAACTGGCAAAGGAGTGGATCATGCTCATCACCGGAACCGCGGCCGAGTGCGTGCAGTGCGGGACAGACGTCACGGTGCCATCTGGCGGCGAGGTCGGCGACATCGTGCCATGCCGCGGCTGCGGCCAGGAGCTCGAGGTTATGGAGCTGGCGCCGGCCATCAGGCTGGAGGTCGCCCCGCAGATCGAGGAGGACTGGGGTGAGTGATCACCCGCAAGTCCTGGTCTGCGTGACCATGCTGCGCCCCGAGGAGCACATGCTCCTCGAGGCGCTGCGGTCAGCCGGCCTGGACGCCAAGCCCGCCACCGCGCTTCAGGTGGCGCCCGTGCTCAACCGGGACGTCCCGGCACCGCGGGCGGTACTGCTCCGCAACCTCTCGCACCAGGAGCTGGCCGGCATGTGCCAGCGCTTCGCCCACGCGGGCATCCGCACCGTCAACAGCCCGGCGGCGGTTACCCTGTGCCTTGCCAAGGACCTTCAGGCCGTCACGTTCGCCCGGGCGGGGATCTCGCACCCGGTGACCCGGCTGGCCTTCTCCGTGGACCAGGCACACGCGCAGATCGAGCACCTCGGCGGCGACGCGGTGGTGAAGCCCGTCAGCGGCTCGTGGGGGCGGGGCATCGTCCGCATCCGCGACGATGAGCAGTTCGACGCCTGGGCAGGCGCCCGCGACAGCCTCGACGCCGGCGCCCGGGCGTTCCCGGTGCTGGTGCAGCAGTACGTGCCGAAGCCCGGGTACAACGAGCGGGTGCACGTGATCGGCGACACCGCCGTCGTCGCGTACCGCCAGATCAGCGAGGGCTTCAGGACCAACACCCGGCTGGGCGGCCGCGTCGAGCCGGTCGAGGTATCGCCGAGGTCACGGGACCTGTGTGCCCGGATCGTCGAGTGCCTCGGCCCCGGCGTCTACGGCATCGACCTCGCCGAATCGGTCCAGACCGGCGAGTTGTTCGTGCTGGAGGTCAACTCGAGCCCGGACTTCGCCAGGTCGTCGAAGGTCCACGGGGTCGACGTCGCAGGCCTGGTCGCCAGGTACGTCAAGAAGCTCGTCGATGACGACGCCGTCGCCGGGCCGCCCCCGCTAGCGATCACGGAGGCAGCAGCATGCCCAGCCGCATAACCACGGCGGTGCTCGGTGGCAGCGGGTTCATCGGCGCCGAGCTCGTCCGGCTGCTGGCCGGACACCCGGAGGCGGACCTCGCTTTCGTCTCCTCCGAGGCGCACGCTGGGCAGCGCGTGGGGCGGGTGGTTCCCGGCCTCCGCAACGCCTCCGTCGCCGGGCACCGGCTGCGGGCATTGGCCGAACTGCCGAAGGTGGACGTGGCGATCGCCTGCCTGCCCACCGGGACCCTGCCCGAATGCCTGGAGGTGGTCTGCGAGCGGGCGAACCTGGTGCTCAACGTGGCGGGTGACTTCCGGCTGCATGACCCGGCCGAGGCGGCCGCGCACTATCCGGCGTCCGAGGGCTGCCGGCGGGCGCCGGTCCCGTACTACGTACCGGAATTCAGTGCCAGGCCGGCCGGGCCGGTGGTCAGCCTGCCAGGCTGCATGGCATCGACCGCCCTGTACGCGCTCTACCCGCTGTGCCACGCGGGCCTCATCCAGCCGCAGGTCGTGGTGGACGCCAAGACCGGGTCAAGCGGCGGCGGCAGCAGTGACGGCCACGAGCACCCCGCGGTCCGCGATGGCAACGTGCGGGTGCACAAGCTGCATGGCCACCGGCACGAGCCGGAGATACGGCAGGCGCTGCATGACCTGACGGGCACCGCCGTCGACCTGCAGTTCTCCGTGTTCAGCCTGCCGACGGCACGCGGCGTCCTGGTGGCCGCCTATAGCCAGCTGCGCGACGGCGCCGGCCTGGCGCAGGTGCGGCAGGCGTACGCGCGCGCCTACGCGGACACGCCATTCGTCCGCGTGGTCAGCGGGAGCGGCGCCATGTCAATGCCGATGCTCAAGACCGTAACGGGATCCAACGTCGCCGAAGTCGGCGTGTCGGTCGAGGGATCGCGATGCGTGACCGTCGCGGCCCTCGACAACCTGATCAAGGGCGGCGCCGGCCAGGCCGTGCAGGCACTGAACAAGCTGCACGGCCTGGACGAGCGCCTCGGACTTCCGGAGAGTGCACCATGGCCGTAACAGACGGCTTCCCAGCGGACCGCGCCGCCCTGGCGGCCACCGCCCCGAACCGGCCGCTGTACGTGGTAAAGCTCGGCAGCGCCAGCCTGCGCCACGAGCGGGTCTTCGACGAGCTCGCTGAGCTGCGCCAGCGGCAGGCCAGGATCCTCGTGGTGGCCGGCGGGGCGGCCGATATCGCCGATCACTACGCGGCCATCGGCCGGGCGGTCCGGACCATGCCCGTCGGCGCAGACACCGCGGTGCGGTACTGCCCGCCGGAGGAGATGCCATACATCACAGAAGCCTACGAGCGGCTCACCTTGCCCCGGCTGCGTGACGGCCTGTCACGGCGCGGGATGACGGTCTACGCGAGCACCGCGATGACCGGATCCCTTATCCACGGCACGCCCTACCAGCCGGTGCGCACCTACCAGGGCGGCCGCACCAAGCTCGTCCGCGATCACCGCGCCGGCGCCGTATCCGAGGTTGACGCCGCCCGGATTGAGAGCCTGCTCACCGTGTTCGACGTTGTGTGCCTGTGCCCGCCGATCATCGCCGACGACGACGGCAGCGCGCTCAACGTGGACGCCGACGTGCTGGCCGCCAAGGTGGCCGTGGCGCTACACGCCGACCACGTCCGGCTGGTCACAGGCACCCCCGGGCTGCTCGCCGATCCCGCCGTGCCGGGCAGCACGCTGCGGCACGCCAGGGTGGGCTCGGCGATGAGCTATGCCCGCGGCCGGATGCGGCAGAAGGTGCGGGCCGCGGGCATCGCGCTGCAAGGGACCGGCGACATCGCCATTACCGGCCCGCACACCACGCGGGCCGGCAGCGGCACCCGGTTCTGGCGCGCCCCCGCGCCCGACGCCGACCTGGACCTGCTGGGCAGGATGGTGGAGATCCCCTCGGTGTCCGGCGATGAGCGCGAACTGGCCGAGTTCCTGACGGACTGGTGCCAGGAGCGGGGCATGGCCGCCGAGATAGACGCCGCAGGCAACCTGTCGGTCACCCGCGGCTCAGGGCCGTTCCGGCTGCTGATGCTCGGGCACATGGACACGGTGCCGCATCGGTGGCCGGCGCGGTGGGACGGCGAGACGCTCACCGGCCGGGGGTGCGTGGACGCCAAGGCGAGCCTGGCGGTCTTCCTGGAAACCCTGGCCCTGCTCGACGTGCCTGAGCACGCCACGGTGCAGGTCGTCGGCACGGTCGAGGAGGAGCGGACAGCGGCGGGCGCCTTCTTCGCCAGGGACCGCTACCTGGCCGACGCGGTCATCGTCGGCGAGCCAAGCGGGACCGCCGCGGTGACCCTCGGATACCACGGCGTGTGCAAGGCCGCCTTCACCGCGAGCCAGCCCGGCAGGCACCCGGCCGCGGCCGCCGCGGGCAGCGCGTCCTCGCTGGTCATGGACGCGATCGTCAGCGCGGAGGCCGCAGTCGCCGCGCTGTCTCCCGCCGCGCTTTTCGCGGTGCTTCACCTGGGCTGCGACAACAAGGGCGACGCGCGGACCGCCAGCGCGGTCGTCGATGTGCGGGTACCGCCGCTGACCGACCTCGCCGCCGTCGTCGCGGCCCTGGAGGGCATCGCCGCGGGCCCAGTGGCGGCCACGGTGCTCCTGGCCACCCCGCCGGTATCGACCCCGCGGACCGATCCGCTGGTCCGGGCCTTTTCCCGGGCGATACGCGGCACCCTCGGCGGGCCGCCGCGACTGCTGGCCAAGACGGGCAGCAGTGACATGAACAGCCTGGCCACGACGTGGCAGGCAGTGCCGATGGTCGCCTACGGGCCAGGCGACGCGGCGCTCGACCACACTGCGGACGAGCGCCTCGCCGCCGCTGACTACCGGCTGGCCAGGGATGTGCTGGGTGCCGCGGTGCGCGACTGGCTGGCCTCCGCGCCAGCCAGGGCGCAGGCCGACCTGGCGCCGGCAGGCGCGGGAGGGCACCGGTGAACGAGATCGACCTGGCCATGGAGCGCGCGGCCCGGGCGCGTCGGCTGATCGTGGACATGGCGGCGAGCCAGGTCGGCTGCCACCTTGGCGGCAGCCTGTCCGTCGTCGACATCCTCGTGGCGGCCTACGCCGTCGCGGCCAGGCTGCCCGGCACGGAGGTGGTGCTGAGCAAGGGGCACGCCGCCGCCGCCCTGTACGCGGTCCTGCACGAGACCGGGCGGATCCCGGAAGATCCCGCCCCCCGCTATGGCCAGGCGGGCAGTCCCTACACCGGGCATCCGGGGCCGAGGGTGCCCGGGGTCAGGTTCCCGACCGGGAGCCTCGGGCACGGCCTGCCGTACGCCGCGGGCTGGGCGCTGTCGCGCCAGGTTCTCGGCCAGCCGGGCGGCGCGATCGCGGTGCTCGGCGACGGCGAGCTCCAGGAGGGCCTGGTGTGGGAGACGCTCCAGGTCATCAGCGCCAAGCAGATCCGGGACCTCACCATCGTGGTGGATCTCAACGGCGGCCAGAACGACGGCTACCTCCGCGACATCTCGCCGATGCCCGGCCTGCCGGACCGGATGGCGGCGTTCGGCCTGGAGGTCATCGAGGCCGACGGGCACGACCTGGAAAAGCTCATGGCCGTGCTTGCTCCCGGCGATCGCGGGCGGGTAGTCCTCGCCGCCACCGTCAAGGGGAAGGGCGTGCCCATCGTCGAGGGCAAGGCCAGCGCGCATTACGCCAGGATCAGCCCGGCCCGGGCACGGCAGTGGAAGGCGGCCATCCGATGACGCTGCCAGCGCGCGAGGCGTACCGCGAGGAGCTCACCGCGCTCGCCCGAGACGATCCGCGCATCGTGTGCATCGAGGCCGACCTGGGAGGATCGGCGCACGTTTTCCGTGACCAGTTCCCTGGCCGGTTCTTCAACATGGGCATCGCCGAGGCGGCGGCGGTAGACATCGCGGTCGGGCTGGCCAGTGCGGGCCTGCGCCCCTTCGTCAGCACGTTCGCCACATTCGCCGCCCTGCGCGCGGCGGAGAGCGTAAAGCTGGGACTCGGCTACCTGGCCGCGCCCGTGGTCCTCGTCTGCCCGTACGGCGGGGTATCCGGCGGGTGGTTCGGCGCCACCCACCATAGCCTGGAAGACCTGGCCGTGCTCCAGGCACTGCCCGGCGTCCGGATTGCCGTGCCCTGCGGCGAGGCCGAGACCCGGGCCGTCATCCGGACGGCCGCGGCCGCCAGCCGGCCATGCTACGTGCGGCTGGATCGCAACGACGCCTTCGACCCGCCGTTCGGGCCGGCCGGCCCTGGCCAGGTGAGCTGGGCAGCCCGCCCGGCAGCAGGCCAGTCCGCATGCCTCATATCCATCGGCGAGAAGCCCGCGGCGCTATGCGCCGGGGCCACCGCGCGCAGGCCCGGCGTGGGCCACGCCCACCTGTGCTGGGTGGACTCGGCGAGCCTGGCCGAGGCGATCGGCGTGCTCGCCGCCACGGCGCGGCGGTTCGTCGTCGTCGAGGAGCACCGGGCGGCCGGCAGCGTCGCCTCCACCCTGGCGCTCATGCTGCCCAGCCATCGGGTGCGCAGCGTCAGCGCCGCAAGTCACTGGCCGTCGGAGGGCGGCGCCCATGAAGACGTGCTCGGCACGCTCGGGCTCACGCTGCCCGCGGTGCTGAGCGCCATCGATGAGGAAAGTGAAGGAAGGTAAGCCATGACCACCGCGATGCAGCCCAGCGCCACGGCGCTGGACATGACCAGGCAGGCGCTGGCCGATCCCGGGCTGACCCAGCGCAGCCCCGGCGAAGAGCTGGCTTGGGCCGTGAGCAACGCCCGCGACACAGACGTCTGCGTGCCGATCCGGGTTCACCTGACATCCGCGTTCCCGCTGTTTGCCACCAGGCCCCGTTACACGGTCCGGCACCTGATGAAGGTGGCTACCGTCACCGAGCGCACGCTCGCCTACGTGCGGGAGTCGCATGACGGGGCGGGCGGCGACGGCACCACCTACGCGGCCCTGCCCGAGGCGGGCTTCGCCGCGAGCATCGACGACGCCCGGCTGACCGAGATGAGCGTCCAGGTCGAGATGCCGCCTGGCCTGACCGATCGCGCCGCGCTCTTCGCGGCGTTTACCGACTACCGTGTCCTCGTCCGGCTCGGCACCGTGGAGAACGAGGCGCTGCTGCACGGGACCCCGGACGGCCGCATCGGAGGGCTGCTGAAGCTGCCCGGGCTGCGCCGCGCCCGGCTGGACGGCGATCTCGCCGCCGCGATCACCGATGGCTCGGCGCTGGTCGAAGACATGGGCGGCTCGTGCGACGGCATTACGGTGCACCCGGCCCTGTACTGGAAGCTGGTCAGCGCCGGGATGCTCGGCAAGCTCGGCGAGGTCGGCGTCCGGGTGGCCCGCACCCGGCTCATACCACGCGACCAGGTCTTGCTTGGCGATTACCGCGCCGCGGTGACGCTGCTTGATCCCGGCACCTCCCTGCTCACCCTGCGCCGCAAGGCCGGCCCGAACGGTGGCGACGTGCTGGAAGCCTCGACGCAGATCGGGCTGGCAGTCCACCTTCCGCAGCACTTCGTCCTGCTGTCCGGAGGCGACGATGAGTGACCGGGCCCGCGTCCTGTACATCACCGGCTGGCTGCGCAGTGGCAGCACGATCCTCGGCAACCTGCTCAACGAGTTGCCCGGCGTGCTGCACGGCGGGGAAATCCATTACCTCTACAAGAACGGGCTACTGCTTCGCGGCACGAACTCACTGTGCGGATGCGGCGAGCAGGTCGTCTCGTGCCCGCTGTGGTCCGCCGTCCTTGACTCCTACCAGGTGCCGGACCTCGGCGCCCTCGCCGAGGCCATGGTCACCTGGCAGCGCACCACGCTGCGGACCAGGCACATTGCCGCGCGGATGGGGAAGGCAAGGCCGCGGCCTGAGATGACGGCCGCGCTTGGCCAGATGGCCGCCACGTACCGCGTGCTCGCGGCCCGCGGCGGAAGCCGGCTAGTGGTGGACAGCTCTAAGTACCCGGCGGAGGCCGCCGCCCTGTGCGGTCGCGAGGATCTCGACGTCCGGGTACTGCACATCGTCCGCGACCCGCGCGCGGTCGCGTACTCCTACCAGAGCGGCAAGGCCTACATCGCGCCGATGAGCCCGTCCGCGAGCACCGCCAACTGGCTCGGCTTCAACATCGCGTCCGAGCTGGCTGGCAGGGCCGCCGGACCCGGCCGGTACCTGCGGGTCAGGCACGAGGACATGGCCGCCCGCCCGGCCGAGGTGATGGCTGAGGTCATGCGGTTCGCCCAGCTCGACGGCGAGCCTCCGGTGACCGCCGACGGCACCGCGTGGCTGGGCGTGAATCACACGGTGACCGGCAATCCGGACCGGCTCAACCGCGGTGCCGTGACCATCCGCCCGGACACGCGGTGGTCGCAGGCCCTGTCTGCGCCCCAGATCGCGGTCGTGACCGGGCTGGCGCTGCCGCTGCTACGGCGCTACGGGTATCCGCTTGCGCCGGCCCGGGTGCGAGAGCCCGCGCCGGCCCGCGCGCCGGAACCGGAAAGGAGCTGAGATGGATCTGGGACTGAGGGGCCAGGCTGCCCTCGTCGCGGCGGCGAGCAGCGGACTTGGGCTCGGCGTCGCCCGCGCCCTAGCCGCGGAGGGCGCGCACGTATCGATCTGTGCGCGCGATCCTGGCAGGCTCGCCAAGGCGCACAAGGAGGTCGAAGAGGCCGGTCCTGGCCGGGTGATAAGCGTCGCGCTCGACCTGGCCGACTCCGGCGCGGTGACGGACTGGGTCGAGCGCACCGCGGCAGAGCTCGGCGGGCTGCACATCGTGGTCACCAACTCACCAGGCGTGCCGCACGGCCCGGCCGACGCGTTCACCGTCGATGAGTACCGGGAGTCCATCGACGGCGTGATGCTCGCGCACATCGCGATCACCCGCGCGGCGATCCCGCACCTGTCGCGGGCCGGGTGGGGAAGGATCCTCATGATCACCTCGGAGTCGGTGCTCCAGCCGCTGATCGGCACCGCCCTGTCCGCCACCGCCCGGCTGGGAGTGCTCGGCTACGCCAAGAGCCTGGTGCCGCTGCTCGGCCCCCGCGGCATCACCGTGAACGTGCTGGCACCCGGCTGCCACGCCACGCCGTCGTTCGAGGGGTTCGTGGCCGCGCGGGGCGGCTCCAGGGAAACGGCGCTGAAGGAGATCACCGGCGAGATACCCGCCAGGAGGGTCGGGTCGCCCAGCGACTTCGGGGCGGTGGCCGCGTTCCTGGCCAGCGGCCAGGCCGCGTTCATCACCGGAACAGTGCTGCCCGTTGACGGCGGCAACAGCAGGGGGATCTGATGACCACCGGGCCCGAGATCGCGCTGACCCACCTGGACCTGCTTGAGGCCGAGTCGGTGCACATCGTGCGCGAGGTCGCCGCGGAGTTCCGGCGGCCGGTGCTGATGTTCTCCGGGGGCAAGGACTCCATCGTCATGCTGCGGCTGGCGCAGAAGGCGTTCTGGCCGGCCCCCATCCCGTTTCCGGTGCTGCACGTGGACACCGGGCACAACTTCCCTGAGGTACTCGCGTTCCGCGACCGGCACGTCGCCCGTCTCGGCGCGCGCCTGATCGTGGCCTCGGTGCAAGATTCCATCGACGCCGGCCGGGCCATCCCCGGCACTGGGCGCAATGCCGGCCGGAACCGGCTGCAGACCGTCACGCTGCTCGACGCGATCGCCGCCCACGGCTTCGACGCCGCGTTCGGCGGGGCCCGCCGGGATGAGGAGAAGGCCCGGGCGAAGGAGCGGATGTTCTCCTTCCGTGACGAGTTCGGGCAGTGGGATCCGCGCAATCAGCGGCCCGAGTTGCTCAACCTCTACAACACCAGGCTCAGGCCCGGCGAGCACATGCGCGTGTTCCCGCTGTCGAACTGGACCGAGCTGGACGTATGGCAGTACATCGCCCGCGAGGAGCTTGACATCCCGGGCATCTACTTCGCGCATCGCCGCCGGGTCTTCGAGCGGGACGGCATGCTGCTGGCGGACAACCCGCACCTGCCGCCGGGTGGCGATGAGCCGGTGTTCGAGGCGCTGGTCCGCTATCGCACGGTTGGCGACATGACCTGCACCGGGGCGGTCAGCTCGACTGCCGCGACGGTGGACGAGATCATCCGCGAGGTCTGCGTGAGCCGGGTCACGGAGCGGGGCGCCACCAGGGCGGACGACCGCGTCGGCGACGCGGCCATGGAAGATCGCAAGCGAGAGGGGTACTTCTAGCCATGGATACGCTGCGGTTCGTCGCCATAGGCTCTGTGGACGACGGCAAGAGCACGCTGGTCGGCAGGCTGCTGTACGACTCCAAGTCGGTTTTCACGGACCAGCTCGCGGCGGTGGAGGCGGCCAGCAGGGACCGCGGCGAGGATTACACGAACCTCGCGCTGCTGACCGATGGCCTGCGCGCCGAGCGGGAGCAGGGCATCACGATCGACGTGGCCTACCGCTACTTCGCCACGCCGCGGCGCAAGTTCATCATCGCCGACACCCCCGGGCACGTCCAGTACACGCGCAACATGGTGACAGGCGCCTCCACGGCGGACCTGGCGATCATCGTGGTCGATGCCAGGAAGGGGCTCACTGATCAGTCCCGCAGGCACGCCCTGCTCGTCAGCCTGCTCGGGGTCCGGCACTTGGTGGTCTGCGTTAACAAGATGGACCTGGTGGGATTCGAGCAGGAGGCGTTCGAGCGGATCCGCGCCGAGTTCACCGCGTTCGCCTCCAGGCTCGCGATGGTGGACATCGTGTTCATCCCGGTCTCCGCGCTGCACGGCGACAACATCGTGACGCGATCCCCCGACATGCCGTGGCATGCGGGCAGCCCGCTGCTGCACCACCTGGAAGAGGTGTACGTGGCCAGCGACCGGAACCTCGTCGACCTGCGCTTCCCCGTGCAGTACGTCATCGTGGACCGCCGCGCGGCCGGCGGCAAGCGCGGTTACGCCGGGCAGGTCAGCGGCGGCGTGCTGCGCGTCGGCGATGAGGTCATGCACCTCCCGTCCGGACTCACCTCCCGGGTCGCCGCGATCGACTGGCTTGGCCAGGGCGCCGGCCAGGCGATGCCCCCGATGTCCGTGACGGTGCGGCTGGCTGACGAGCTGGACGTATCCAGGGGGGACATGCTGTGCCGGCCGCATAACGCGCCCCGTGCCGCGCATGAGATCGACATGATGGCGTGCTGGATGACGGACCGGGCGCTGCGACCGGACATGACCATCGTGCTCAAGCACACCACGCGGACCGTGCGCGCCCTGGTCCAGGATGTGCGATACCGCCTTGACGTCCGCACGCTGCACCGCGAGGAGGCCGTCCGCGAACTGAGCCGCAACGACATCGGCCGGCTGCGGCTGCGGGTGCCCCAGCCGCTGTTCTGCGACCCGTACTCCCGCAACCGGCTGACCGGGGCGACCATGCTCATCGACGAGGCGACCAACCAGACCGCCGGCCTTGGCATGATCAACGAGATGGCCTGATCAGATCCTGGGACTAGTCCAGGAAGAGCGGGCGCCGCGGCGCGAGCTCGCCCCGGCCGCTGATGCCGAGCTTGCGGTACACCCGCTGGAGGTGATTCTCGATCGTGCGGACCGACAGGAACAGGCGCTCGCTGATTTCCCTGTTGGATAGTCCCCGCCCGGCCAGCGCGGCGATCTCCCGCTCGCGCGGAGTCAACCCTAGCGTCCCGAGCGTTTCCCGTGCCGGTCCCCGCGCCCGATGGCCGCAGGGCCGGGCGAGCAGCGCCGCGCGGGCGAGGGCGGCGGAGGCCAGGTCGAGCCGGCCGGCTGCCTGGTGCCAGCGGCACAGCTCAGCCGCCGCCTCGGCGGCGAGTAGCGGACTGCCCAGGCGCTCAAGCCGCTCGATCACCGTGCCGAGGGCCGCGGTGTCTCCATCCGCCGCGGCCCTCGCGTGCTGCGCGTACAGCTCCGCCGCGCCAGCCTCGGACCGCGCGGCTAGCTGGCTGAGCCGCTCAGCGGCGAGGCCCGGCGCGCCAAGGCGCACCAGGTCGTGCAGCGCGAGCGCCTCGAATCCCGCATTGCCCTCCGATGCGAGCGCCAGCGCCGTCCGCTGTGTCCCTGCGAGCCTGGCCGGCGCGGCCTGTCCCGGGTCGGCCAGGCCGCGGGCCAGGGCGATCCACGGGCGCAGCACGCCAAGCGGCTGGTGTGGCGAGCGCTCCGCCCCGGCGAGCGCCGCCGCGGCCGCGAGCGCCGCCGCGGCCGCTTCCTCCTCACCCGCCGCCGCGTGGCCGTGCCCGAGTACCGCGAGTAGCACGGGCAGCAGGGCGTCCAGGCCGCGCTCTCTGGCGATTGCGACGCCCTCCCGGCAGTGCAGGATCTGCGCGCTCGCCTCTCCGCGCAACCCGGCCACGATCGCGCGCATCATGGCGAACATCGCGATGCTGAACGGCCAGCCGTGCGTGACGGCACTGGAGTAGGCACTGGCCGCGAGCTCCTGCGCCCGGCCGAGATCGCCCTCCCACAAGCAGCCGTGGATGAGGCCCACTTCGATCATGATGTCCAGCCAGGGCATCTCGGGCGATGCCTTGCTCGCGGACTGCCGTGCGCCGGTCAAGATCCTGCTCCCGGTTGCCGGACGACCGAGGAATACCAGTGCCAGGCCCTCGGCGACGAGGGACCTGAAGGCCGCGATAGCCGTCCGGCCGGGATCGGCCTGGACCGAGGCGGCCCGCCGCAGCGCAAGGCGGAACCGGCCGTTGAATACGTCGAGGAGCGCGCCGAGCGCGGCCAGTTCCGTCCGGGAGGACGGCCTGCTCGCCGCCTCGAACGCGCGCTGGGTCAGCGCGTACGCGTCGGTTACGCGGCCAAGGCCCAGGCAGTAATTGATGGCCCGGACGCCGGCCAGCCCGTCGGCGCCGGCGCCTGATGCCGACAAGGTGGCGAGCTCCGCCTCGGCCTCGCCGGGCCGGCCGGCGCACATCAGGCCGTACCCGAGCGGCTCGGCTACCCTGCCCCCCGCGCCGCGCGAGGCGGCATGGCGGGCCAGCCGGATCGCGGCTGGCAGGTCGAGCGCGTGCCAGGCGTCCCAGGCGGCGGTCACGACGGCATCCGCGGCCGGCGCCAGTCCGCAGTCAAGATCGCACATGACTGCCCGGACCCGGTCGGCCCGGTGCTCGGAGCCTTCGATGGCCGCGGCCAGCATCCGGCGCAGCCGGTGCGCCTGAAGCGGCGGCATCGCCGACCGCAGCACCTCCGCGTACAGCGGATATACCAGCCTCGCGGCGGGACCGCCATCGGACTGGCCGACGCATATCAGGCCCTGCGCTTCCAGCGCCTCAAGCGCCGCCGCCGACACCAGGCCGCCAAGCACGCCAAGCCTGATCGGCTCGCCGAGGGCGAGCAGCTCAAGCGTGTGCCGGCACTCGGCCGAGATCGAGAGGATCTTCTCGTTAACCAGGCGCACCAGCCGCGCCGGCGCCCCTACCTGGCCCTTGTGCCGCCACAGCCCCATGTCCGGCGTCATTGCCCCGGCATCGAGCTCGGCGCTGATCAGCTCGCACAGCAGCAGCGGGTTGCCCGCCGTGGCCGCCCAGAAGCGCTGGATCAGCAGGCCCTCCGCCGGCCCGCCGAGCACCGTGGCCAGTAGCTTAGCGACGTGATTGCGGGTCAGCGGGGGTACCTCGACCTGATCGGCCAGCCCGCACGTCAGCAGGGCGGCGACCGGTTCGGGCAGCGGGTCGCCCGGCTGGGCAGTCATCAGCACGAAGGCGTGTCCCCGTCGCGCGAGCTGGCTGGCCAGCGTGGCTGACGCGTCATCGATCAGGTGGGCGTCATCGATTGCCAGCACCAGCCGACGGCCATCCGCCGCGCGAAGCAGCGCGTCCCCCGCGGCGCTCAGGGCGTATCCGCCCAGCGGGATGTCAAGCAGCGCGGGCGGCAGGTCCTCCGCCAGTGCCGCGAACGGGGTGTCAGACGCGCAGGCGCAGGTGCGGATCGTCGCGTACTGCCGGCTGTCCAGTCGCCTGAGCGTCTCGCTGAGCAGCCGGGTCTTGCCCGCCCCCTCCCCGCCGACCAGCACCATGCCGACCAGGCTGGGGTCGGCGAGCGCTTCGGAGATCGCCGCAAGCGCCGGCTGGCGCCCCGCGAATGCCTCCCGCAGGCGCCGCTTGCATGACTCCGCGCGCAGCGCCGGGTGGCCGTTGGCCGTATGCGTACGGAAACCATCCAGTCCAGCGTGCGCTGCCATGCTCAGCCCGCCTTGAGCACGAAGCAGCTGGCGGGGGTGATGAATACCGACAGCTCGCAATGGTTGGTCTCATTCGCCACCCGGAAACGCGTGCTGACTGCCCGAATTAGCGAGGTGTAGCCCAGGGCGGAGAAATAGCCTTCGAGGTCGATCTCGATAGTGTAAAAACCCCGAGCTTTCGAAGAGTCCAGCAGCCAGCAGACGCGTCCGTCCTCGCCTGTCTGGTCACGCCATTGCTCGGCCGTCACGCCCTCTAGCTCGTGACTGAAGTTAACAGATAGCCCGGCGGCCGGCCGGCCGTAGACGCCATCGATGACATGGATGGAGACGCTCATGCTCTGCTGTTCACCTTCGAATCGGTCTCTGCCTATTCCACTAGATATGGTGGCCGCCGCCGCTACTCCCGCTCTCTCAGCGCGCTCAACGGCCAGGTCGCCGCTGGAGGCTGCGGGGACAGCCAGCGGAAAGCGGCGCGGGATCGGTGGCTGGCAGATTCATAGCCAGACGAAATCCTTAGGCAGACCAGAGGGGAAAAAAAATGATCAGCAAGGTCATCGCGGCAACGGCCATCATCCTCGCGAACGCGGCATTCGCGGCGAGTGCCCAGTTCCCGGCCGCTATGGATGTCGCGATGCCCGCCCAGCACCACGTGACGGCCATCACGGGACCGCCGTGGGGTTAACCTCCGCTATTCAGCCGGAGTCGGGGCCTTGGGGACACGGGGATGGCAGCGGCCGGCCGCGAGGCGGCCGGCCCGTCCCGCAGCCCTTCGCGTCATCCTCACCGAGTTGATCAGCGCCGGCCGGCCCGGCGCCGCAACCGGGTTTCCTGGCATCCTCCGCCAAGCCGTGCGGAACCGCCGACCACTGGATGCGCGAAGCGGGGGCAGGCTGGAACCGCCACGCAGCCGGCCGATGAAATTTTCGGCACGCGCAGCGCTGGCAGTACGGCAGAATTTACGGCAAATTGCGTTAAGTCTGAAGAAGCGTGCCCCCAGTGGCGGGATGGCTCTCCGCGTTCCGCTTGCGCGTTTCTTATGATCTGGCATGTAATCACGTGCCTTGTCCTTTAATGTACCATAGCATTCCGAAGCGGCGAGCGCCGGTCTGACTTGAGCCCCGTGGAGTTTGCGTGACGGCGAAAAGCGTGAAGTTTCAGGTATTGGGTCCGGTGCAGGCTTTGGCCGGTGGTCGGCCAGCGAATCTGGGCGAGCGAAGACAACGCCTGGTGCTGGCTATGCTGGCGCTTGAGGCCAATAAGGCGGTGCCGGTCAGCCGCCTGACGGAGGTGCTCTGGGGTGACTCGCCGCCGCAAAGCGCCCGCCGGATCGTCCAGGCGTACATCAGCAGGCTGCGCGCCGCGCTCAGTGGCGCCGGCGCGACCGGCGACGGCACGGCGCTAGTCCGGAGCGGCTCGGCTTACCTGCTGGTCACCGATCCGGCATGCGTTGACGCGCACCGGTTCCGCTTCCTCGTCGAGGATGCAAGGCTCAGCGCCGATGACGCCGGCAAGGTCACGAAGCTGCGCGAGGCGCTCGCATTGTGGCAAGGGCCGGCGCTCGCGGACGCGGCGCCGGACGATGTCCGGCAGTCCCTGTGCAAGGGCCTGGAGGAGATGCGGCTGATGGTGCTGGAGGACCTGCTCGAGGCAAGGCTGCGGCTCGGCCAGCACATGGAGATCATCGACGAGCTCACCGACCTGACCGCGCGGTGTCCGCGCCGGCCGCGGCCGACTCAGCTGCTGATGCTCGCGCTCTACCGGGCCGGGCGGGCCAGCGACGCGCTGACCGCCTTCCGGTTGCTGCGCGACCGGCTGGAACGGGAAATGGGCCTGGACCCGCCGCTCGAGCTGGCCAGCCTCCAGGTCGCGATCCTGCGCGGTGATCCTGGCCTTTCCGCTGGACGGCTGCGCCCCGCTCACCAGTCGCCCGCGCAGCTTCCCGGCGACATCGGCGGTTACGTCGGCCGGGCAGCGGACCTCGCCGCGCTTGATGGCTTCGTGCCCCGGCACGACGGCCAGGCCGATTCCAGTCCAGCCGTCATCGCCATCATCGGCGGAGCCGGGGTGGGCAAGACGGCGCTCGCGGTGCACTGGGCGCACCTGGCGGCCGATGAGTTTCCTGACGGCCAGCTCTACGTCGACCTGCACGGCTATTCGGCCATCGCGCCGGTGCCGCCCCTTGACGCGCTGACCGCGCTGTTGCATGGCATCGGCGTGCCGGCCGCGCGGATCCCGCCGGACGAACGGCTGGCGGCGGCGATGTACCGGTCAGCGATGTCCACCCGGCGCATGATCGTGGTACTGGACAACGCGCGCGGCTCTGAGCATGTCCGCGCATTGCTGCCCGGCCGCTCCCGGTCGGTGACGCTGATCACCAGCCGCGCCGGGCTCACCGGGCTTACGGCGCGCGAGGGGGCAGCCCGGATCAGCGTGCGCCCGCTCGGTGCAAGTGAGGCGCTCACCCTGCTCGCTGGCATGATCGGCGAGGACCGGGTCCGCGGTGAGGCCGACGCGGCGGCGGCACTGGCTGGCCAGTGCGCGTGCTTGCCGCTGGCGTTGCGCATCGCCGCGGCCAGGCTGCTGGCAATGCCTGACACCAGCATCGGGGACTACGTGAATGAGCTCGCCGAGGAGGACGGGCTCGCCGCCCTGGATCTCGACGGCGAGTCCGCCAGCGTCCGGGTCGCGTTCGACCACTCATACCTGAGGCTTGACTCGCCACTGCGGCGGACGTTCCGGCTGCTTGGCATACTGCGCGGCGGGAGCCTGTCGGTTCCCGCGATGGCCGCGATGAGCGCCCGCGCGCCCGGGCAGGTCAGGCGCGAGCTTGACAGGCTCGCCGACGCTCACCTGATCGAGCGGCATCCCGGCACCAGGTTCGGCCTGCACGACCTTCTCCAGCGCTACGCGTCGGCCAGGAGCAGGGCCGAGGACTCCACGGCGGACCTGCGGGAGGCGCTCAAGCGGCTGCTTCGCTGGTACCTCAGCGGGACCGACCGCGCGGTCCGGCTATACAGCCCGTTCGCGGTGCGGCAGCTGCCGTCGGTACCCTCGGAGGGTCCCGATCCGGGCTTCAGGGGAACCGATGGCGCGGTGGCGTGGCTGGAGGCCGAGTTGCCGCACATGGTAGCGGCCGTGGTCAGGGCCGCCGCCGAAGGAGACAGCGAGATTGCGCTGCTGGCGGTGCGGCTAGCCGGGCGCCTGCACCCGTTCTTGTTCCATCGTAGCCACCTGTCCAGCGAGGCTGATTACCTGCGGGAACTGAGCGTCGCGCTGGACGTGACCGTACCCGGGCAGGCCAGGAAATACCCATCACAGCAGCATCACAACAAAAGCACAACAGCCGTCGGCTACACTGCTGTCCAGGAATCGGTGCCCATTTTAAATGCTGGCTTCGGAGGGGCACTGCCAGGAGGCCCCAATAGCTGTGTACTTTCGCCTGCTCGGGCCGCTCGACGTCTGCGTCGGCGATAGATTCATCGAATTCGGCAGCGCTCGCCAGCGCACGATTCTGGCTCTGCTCCTCCTGCGTCGGGGCCGGATTGTTCAGATGGACGATATTTACGAGGCGCTATGGGACGGTGACCTGCCAGCGACTGCGAAAGGCCAGGTCCACACCTGTATATCGGCCCTGCGCCGGGAACTCAGGCAGCTCGGCGCCGACGGGTTGTTCAGGACCAGTGCCGTCGGCTATTCCATTAAGATCCCTGATGAGTCCTTCGATGTCGCCGATTTCGAGCGGCTGGCGAGGAGCGGCAGCGCGAGCGCCGCCGGCGGGCGCCTGGAAGACGCGGTCAGTTCCTTTCGCGAGGCCCTGCGCCTATGGCGCGGCCCAGCCGGGGCGAACGTGGAAAGCCGGATTGTGCAGGCTATGGCAGCGCGCCTTAATGAGGACCGGATCCGGATACTCGAAGAGTGCATCGACGCGGAACTGGCGCTCGGCCAGCATCACAGGCTTGTCGTAGAGCTCAGCGAGCAGGTCAGCGAGCACCCGCTTCGGGAGCGATTGCGCGCGCAGCACATGCTCGCGCTCTACCGCTCGGGACGGCAGGCCGACGCCCTGGATTCGTTCCAGGTGATTCGCGGCATCCTAAGCGAAGAGTTCGGGCTCGAGCCAGGCGACAAGCTGCGCACGCTGCAGCGCGCCATCCTTGCTCAGGACAAGACGCTGGACTGGGACGCCGGCCGGGCCGAGCAGTGGACCGCGCCTGAGACCGTCCGCACCGTCGTGCCGCGTCAGTTGCCCGCCGCCGCCGCCGAATTCGTCGGCCGTCAGGACGTGCTGAAAGTCCTGCTCGACATGCTGTCGCAGCCCTCCTCGGACACGGACAGGTGGGTGCCCGTCGCCTGCCTGAACGGCGAAGGCGGGGTCGGGAAGACGGCACTAGCCCTGCACGTGGCCCACGCTGTCCGGCGCCATTATCCGGACGGACAGCTCTTCGTGGAATCGCCGGACGCAGATGGCCAGCTGACCGACACCATGCACGTCCTCGCCCAGCTCATCTGTTCTCTGGGCGGCCCGCCCATGGCGCTTCCCGATCAACTGCCGGACCGCATAGCGATGTACCGCAGCCACCTCGCCGACAAGCGGGTCCTGATCGTCCTCGACGACATCCCCGGCGCGGCGCAGGCCGCCGCGCTGATCCCGGGTAATCCCGAATGCGGCGTGATCATCACGAGCCGCCGTCCGCTGGCCGGCTTGCCGGGGGCCCGGCATTTCCGGGTAGATAAGCTCAGCGAGGCGGCCTGCCTGGAAATGCTCGACAACATCGTCGGGAGCGAGCGGACCGCCGCCGAGCCGGATCCTGGGCGGCAACTGGTCAGGTTCTGCGATTACCTGCCGCTGGCTGTCCGGATCGTGGCGGCCAAGCTAGCGACGCGCCAGCACTGGCGCATCGCGGACCTAGTACAGCGCATGACCGACGAGTCCCGGCGGCTGGATGAGCTGGCGCTCGGCGGCGTCGGCATGAGGGCGACCCTCGCCACGTCATATTGCGGCCTGGGCGAGGAGCCGCGGCGGCTTTTCGCCCGCCTGAGCTTGCTGGGGACCACCGACTTCGAATCCTGGGTCAGCGCGCCGCTGCTCGACGAGGAAATCTATCACGCCCGCGATGTGCTCGATGAGCTTGTCGAGGCGGGCCTGCTCGAGGCCCGGGCCGATGCCGCCAACGTGCCGCGGTTCCGGCTGCATGACCTGGTCAGGATCTACGCGCTCGAACGCCTGGCCAGCGATGAGACGGCGGCCGACCGGGCGGCGGTGCTGCGGTCCTTGCTGTCTTGCTGGCTATCTCTCGCGATCGACGCCCACCACCGCGCCTACGATGGCGGCTACGGACTGCACGCCAGCGCGCCGCGCTGGGAGTTGCCCCAGCAGGTCCGTGACGCGCTGCTTGACAACCCGCTGAGCTGGTTTCGCCGGGAGCGGGCCGGGCTGATGCTGGCCATCACCCAGGCCGCGCAGGTCGGCATGGACGAGGTGTGCTGGGACCTCGCGGTGACGATGGTCACCTTGTTCGAGTCTGACTACCTCGTCGATGACTGGCGCAAGACCCACGAGGTGGCCCTCGACGCAACCCGCAGGTCTGGCAATATCCGCGGCCAGGCCGCATTGCTACTATCCCTCGGGAACCTGGCGCTGACCGACGAACTCAGCGAGGCGACCCGGTACCTCCAGCCCGCGCTTGCCATCTTCACGCGGCTGAATGACCCGCACGGGCGGGCGCTCGCGCTCAGCGGGCTCGCCTTCGCGGACCGGGTGCGCGGGCACTGCGAGCAGGCGCTGGCCCGGTACCGGCAAGCCCTCGCGGACTTCCGCGAGTGCGGCGAGTGCATCGGCGAGATCGACGTGCTGGGTAACATCGCCCAGGTTGAGATGAACTGGGGCCATTTTGACGAGGCGCGGCGCCTGCTTGACGAGGCGTCCGCGCTCTGCAGCACGCTGAGCGCCACGCGGGCCAGCGCGCAGACCGAGCATCGGCTTGCGGAGCTTTACCTGCGCGCGGGCGCGTGGCCCGCCGCCGAGCAGTCGTTCAGGTCGGCGCTCGCCATGGTCAGGAACGAGGGCGACCTCGTCGGTGAGGCCTACGCGCTTGCCGGGCTTGGCGCCCTGCACACCCGCACCGGCCAGCATTCGCTGGCGGAGGCGGACCTGTGCGCCGCGCTCGACCTCTCCAAGCACATGCCGGGTAACCTGGTGCACGGGCGAGTCCTGCTGTCACTGGCCGATCTGCACCTGGCCCGGGGGGACCACAGGAGCGCGAGCCCGCTGGTATCCGAAGGGCTCCTCATCTTCACCGAGACTCGCTACGCCCTGGTCATGCGGGCGCGACTGCTGGAGGCCAAGGCCCGCATCGAGGAACTGGCCGGCAACCCGGGCACCGCCAGCATCGCCCGCCGCGAAGCGCTCGGAATGCTCGGGGACGCCGATCCAGCGCTTTCCGCGACCCTGGCCGAGACGGTGCGCCCGGCCATTTCTCCGCCTGATTCCGGTGGGCACATTGGCTCCGCGAGTCCTGGACGCGGATCGTTACCGGCTCAGGAGGACCTTCACGCGATCCAGTCCGCCCACTCAGCATGTCCGGTATACATCGGCCCGGTGGTCGGCGATCGCCCGGCGCCGGTTGCGCTGGGCCAGCGCCGCGCGCAGCATCTGGTCCAGGTCCTCGTCGCTGAGCGCGTCAAGTTCAGCGTGGCGGGACGAGCCCGCGGTGACCCGGAAATCCGGGTGGGCGGCGATTGCCCCGGCCAGCTCCGCGATCGTCGGACCAGCGAAGACCTGGTGAACGGGCAGGTCCACGCCGTAGGCGTCGCCGACGCGGGCGAGGAACCTGGTCACGGTCAGCGAGTGCGCGCCGAGGGCGAAGAGGTTGTCGTGCACGCTCACCGGCGCCTGGGTGCCGAGGAGGTCGCCCCAGATCTGGGCGAGGGTCGCCTCGACCGGGTTCCCGGGCTCGGCGCGGCCGGCCGGCGGCGAGGCAGCACTGCGTCGCGGCTGGATCAGCGCCAGGCCGGCCGGCGCCGCCGACAGCATCGGCAGGTCGGCTACCGCAGTGCCAGGAGCGTCCGCGGCGTGTTCGAGCAGGGTCGCCATGCAGCCAAGGAACCGGCTGGCCCATGCCGCGTCGAACAGGTCGGTGCTGTATTCCATCGACAGCCTGGTGGCCGCCTGGCCGTCCTGGTCCTGCCGGGCATCCGCGTACACGGTGAGATCGAGTGTGGCGGTCGAGGTGAGCAGCGCCAGGGAGCGCGTGGTGATACCGGGAAGATCCAGCGTGGGCGGCGTGAGCGATCCGTAGCGGAACTGGACCTGGACGAGCGGTGCGTGCGCGAGCGTCCGATCGGGCGCGAGCTCCTGAACCAGCTTCTGGAACGGGAGCTGCTCGTGCGCCAGCCCGTCCGCGACGGTGTCCCTGACCCGGCCGAGCAGGTCGGTGAAGGCCGGATCGCCGGCCAGCGACACGCGCAGCGGGAGAACATTCGTGAACATGCCGGCGATCGGGTCAAGCTCGGTGTGGGTGCGGCCGGCCGCCTCAATGCCGACCAGCATGTCGGCCTGCCGCGCGTAGCGCGACAGGGTGGCCGCCAAGCCGGCCAGGAGCGTCGCGGACATGGTGGCGCCGGCGCCGTGCGCCACCGCGGCCAGGCGCCGGGTCGTCGCGGCGCCGATGTCGGTCGTCGCCACGCCGCCACGGGCGGACCGGCGGGCTGGCCTGGGCCGGTCGGAGGGCAGCGTGAGGACCCGCGGCGCGCCGCGCAGCCGCTCGCGCCAGTAGCCCAGCTGCCGGCCGAGTTCCTCGCCGCGCATGCGGTCGTGCTGCCACACGGCGTAGTCGCCGTACTCCATTACCAGCGGCGGCAGCGACGCGGGCGCACCGCCCGTCTCGGCCCGGTAAACGGCGGACAGCTCGTCGATCAGGATTTTCACCGACGATCTGTCGCCGATGCTGTGGTGCATGACCAGAACGAGCAGGTGCCGGCCGGGCCCGGCCGCGATCAGCGCCATCCGGATCAGCGGCGCGGTGGCCAGGTCGAACGGCCGGCGGGCCAGTTCGCCCGCGATCGACCGGGCGCGCTCGCCCTCGTCCGGCCCCGGCGGGAGCCCGATGTGCTCGATCGGCACCGTGCCGGCGTCGGCGACCACCTGCTCCGGCACGCCGTCGAAGGCGACGATGCTGGTACGCAGCACCGCGTGCCGCGCGACCATGGCGTCCATCGCGCGCTGCAGCGCGTGCGCGTCGAGCGGGCCCTCGAGCCAGAACGCGTACGGCATGTTACACGCCGGTTCGCCGGGCGCCAGCCGCTCCAGGAACCACAGCCGCTGCTGCCCGAACGACGCAGGAAAGCGCATGGGTCAGCCCGTCCGCCGTCGCAGGGAGGCCGGCCGGATGTGCGATGCGGCCGTCATGCGATCTCGCGGCTGAAAAGCCGTGACGACAACACCAGGGTGACCACGGCCACCACGGCCATGATGAGGCTCCCCTGCCAGACGACGCTGGTGCCGATATGGCCCTGGAAGATGGCTCGCATGCCGTTGGTCCCCCAGGCGAACGGATTCCAGTCGGCGACGTTCCGCACCCACAGCGGCGCGACGGACACCGGGATCAGGACCCCGGCCAGCAGCGAGACGGGCTGGGAAACCGAGTTGAGCAGCGTGCCGAGCGAGCTCTCGTTGGGCACCAGGAGCGCCAGGTCGTATCCGATCGAGACGCTGAGCACGACCATCAGCGACAGCAGCACCAGGGCGAACAGGAAGCTGCCCGGCTGCACCCGCAGGCCGAGCGCGACGGCGGCCACCGTGACGACCACGGCCTGGAAGCCGATCAGCAGCATGTGCGTCAGTACCCGCCCGAGCAGCAGGCTGACCCGGCTCACCGGCGTCACCCGGTGGCGGGTGACCACTCCCTGCCGCAGCGCGGCGAGCAGCGTGAACCCGGCGAACATGCCGTTGAACACGCCCATGGCCGCGAACAGCGAGGGCACGTAGATCTGGAACGCGTTGCTGTAGCTGGACACGTGCATGACCGACTTGAGGAACGGGGTGAACAGCAGCAGGTACGTGATGGGCTGGATCAGCGTGATCGCGACATTGACGGGGTTGCGCACCAGCAGCGCGACCTCGTACTGGAAGATCAGCCATGTATCGCGGGCAGGCTTCATCGCTGTCGGTTTCCTCCCTGTGGCGAATGCCTCGGTCAGTCTTTGCCGGCGGTCCGGCGCGGCAGGCCCCTCGCGGCCCCCGGGCTAGTCTTCAAGGGTGCGGCCGGTCTTGGCCAGGAACACGTCGTCCAGGCTCGGCCGGCGGGTCTCGATCGCTCCCGGCTCGATCCCCTTGCCGCTGAGCGCGCGCATGATCTGCGGGATGGCCGTGGCGGCGCTGTCCACGTAGAGCCGTACCGTGTGCTCGATGGTCTCGCAGGATTCCGCGTACGGCTGCTCGGCGAGGACCTTGGATGCTTCAAGGACCATGGCGGGCTCTGGCGCGCCGGCGGTGTCAGCCGCGGCCAGGTCGACGACGACGACGTCGCCGGAGATCTCGCGCTTGAGGTCCGACGGGGTGCCCTCGGCGACGATCAGGCCCGCGTCGATGATCGAGATCCGGTCGCAGAGCGTGTCGGCCTCGTCCAGGTAGTGCGTGGTGAGGAAGATCGTCATGCCCTCGTCGCGGAGCCTGCGCACCTCCTGCCACATGCGAGCCCGGCTCGGCGGGTCCAGCCCGGCCGTCGGCTCGTCCAGGAAGATGACCTGAGGCGAATGGATGACGCCGAGCGCGACGTCCAGGCGCCGGCGCTGCCCGCCGGAGTAGGTCTTGATCTGGCGGTCCACGAAGTCCTCGAGCTGGAAGGCCGCGATGGCCGCTTCGGCCAGGGTTTGCGCGGCCGATTTCGGGACGCCGTACATGCGCGCTTCCAGCACCAGGTCGCGCCGTCCGGTGGAGTGATCGTAGGTGCCGCTGGATTGCGCCACGAAGCCGATGCGCCTGCGCACCTGCCCAGGATCGCGCCGCAGGTCCGCCCCGGCGATCGTCGCGTCGCCGCCGTCCGGGCGGAGCAGCGTGGCCAGCATCCGCATGGTGGTCGACTTCCCGGCGCCGTTGGGACCGAGGAAGCCGAAGATCTCGGCGCGTTCCACGCAGAAGTCCACGCCGCGGACCGCATCGACGGATGCGGCCTTACGGCCGCGCCGTGAGCGGTAAGACTTTCGCAGGCCGCTGACCTCAATCATCGGGTTCCCCAGTGCGCGAGATAGCTCGAATGGGACATGGCTGCGGACCCGAAACGGGCGCCATAGCGCATTCAGGGCTTAAGCCGAATATCACGCCATAAGGCTAAATGGACGAGGCGGGTATACACAATGGGTCGCGCGCAGGCCCGGGGCCGAAAGACTTTCGAGTTAGCGGGTTCCGCCCCCCGGCAACCCCCGGAAGTCATGGAATTGCGCCTCAGTCGCCCCGCGGGCCGTCCGGTACGGGCATGGCCGCGGCGCGGGCCAGTTGTGCGGTGATCGCCGGCCCCATCCGCGCCACTGGCTCGGGCAGCAGGATGTGGTCATGGTCGCAGTCCAGTTCGACCGCCTCGATCGGGCCGTCGACGAACGACCGCCAGGTTCGCAGCTTCTCGGCCAGCCCCGGCGGATTGCTGACGCAGGAAAACAGCAGCATCGGGCAATGCACCCGGCCGGGCCGGTGAGTGACCGTCATGACGATGTTGTTCTTGATGACCCGCTGCAACGCGTTCACCCGCTTGTCCGGCCACTCGTCGAGCCCCAGGCCCGGCCGGCGGCGCACCAGTTCGAGCATCCGCGCCTCGGGTTCTGGATCGGCAGGGGTCAGCGCGGGCAGGTACCCGAACTGCGCGAGGATGATGTTGTAGAAGCGCCAGGCCTCATCGCTCACCGGGATCGCGTCCAGGCCGGCCAGGTTCGAGTCCAGGATGACGAGCAGCCCGATCCGCTCGCCGCGGCGCTGGAGTTCCTCCGCGATCGCGAAGGCGATATTCCCGCCCAGTGACCAGCCGAGCAGGTGGTAAGGGCCGGCCGGCTGCACCGTCCGGATCTGGTCAGCGTAGTCCTGTGCCATCTCCACCATGGTGACCGGAAGCGGTTCGGGCCGTCGCACGCCACGGGCCTGCAGGCCGTAGAGCGGGTACCTGGCGTCGACGTGCGGGAGCAGGGCCAGGTAGCACCAGCTCAGGCCGATCAGCGGATGCACGCAGAACAGCGCGGGCCCCTCGCCGCCGACTCGCATCGGCATGACCAGATCGAGGATGCCGCCCGCCGCCTTGGCGGTCGCGCGGAACACCCTCAGGGACCGCATGTCCACGGCCGGGATTAAGGCGTGCGGCGCGCCGCCGCGCATCGTGGGTGCGGGTCCGGCCGCCGTCGGCCGAGCATTGTCGTCGTCCATCGGCGCCCCTCCGGCTGAATACGTCAAAAAATGGGACGATCTGATGCTAATGGCCAATCAGCGGCTCGACCACCGTCCGTTCGGCATAAAAGCCTGATATACGGAACGGACGGTGGCTTCACTGCCCGGCCCCCGATAACCCCCGGCCCGGCGCGGTCGCGGGACTTCCGGGCTCATCCGGCGCGCGTCCGGCCGGGGCGCGGCCGGGGCCGGCGGCCAGGGGCGGTGGCCAGGCGGCGGGGTCGGCGGGGTTGGCGGGTGCGGTGCGGGAGATGAGGTAGTGGCCCGGGGTGATGGCGGTGGGGTGGCGGGG
>DAHVAN010000302.1 GCA_027314595.1 Actinomycetota bacterium
CGGCGCCCCCGGCCGCGATGCAGGCCCCGGTCGCCGCGGCGTCGCTGGCCGGTCCCTCGGCCAGCACCGTCTCCAGTTCGTAGGCGGACCGCGCGGTGGCGTCCGAGGCCGCCACCAGCACCGAGGCGTACCGCAGGCCGCGCAGCGCGGCCGTCGCGCTCGGCGTCCCCAGCGACGACGCCACGGCGGCCATGAAACCCGGCCGTTCTCCCCCGCCGCCGATCCGGTCGTGCCAGTTCTCCATCCGCACCGCGTGCAGCTCGATGAGCCTTGCCGCCGACAGGTGGCGTTCCTCGATCTGGCGGTGCAGGCTTGCCAGCCGCGCCCACACCTGCTGCAGCCATTCCGGCGGCCGCCGGGCGAGTTCCGCCTCGTACCTGCCGGCGATCGACGCGTCCCGCGCGGCACGCAGTCGCTCGGCCGCGACCCGCTGCTGCAGCGCGCGGACCTCGGAGCGAGCATCTGGAACGGCCGTTGCCATAGCATAAAGACTATGCCTGCGGGCGGCCGGCATGGCGGCCCGGCGAGGCGTCGCGCATGGCGGGGGGTGGGGTAGCCTTGACCGAAAGTTTCGGGTTAAGCGAAGGCCGGCGATCCATGAAGGACCGTGAGCTCTGGCTCGCCAGCACGCTGGTCGAGCTGGCGGATACGCGCGATGCCGATTTCGGCGAGACCGCGTACTGCCGCCGGCTGGCCGCGCGCCTGGCGCAGCTGCTCGAGCCGGCCGAGATCGGGGTATTCCTCGCCGACGGCTCAGGCTGCCTGAGGGCCGCGGCGGTCAGCGCCGGGCGAGCGGGCCGGCTGGCGCCCCTGGACACGCCCCGCGGGGGGCGCCCGGCCGTCACCGCCTATGCCCGCGGACTGCCGGTGCTCAACGAGCCTCTCGGCGCGGCGCGCGAGCGATGGCCGGAGTTCACCGCGACCGTCGCCGCGGCCGGATTCGGGACCGTGTCGGCCCTGCCCATCCGGCGCCGCGATGAGGCCATCGGAGCGATCTGCGTGCTCGCCCCCGCCGGGCACAGGCTCGGCGAGGCGGAGACCGCGCTGGCACAGGTGATCGCCGAGGCGGCGGCCGTCGCCATCTTGCAGTGGCGGGAGCTGCGCGCCAGCGCGGAGACGGCCAGGCAGCTGCAGCGCGCGCTCGACAGCCGGGTGCTCATCGAGCAGGCCAAGGGCGTGCTTGCCGCCAGGCTGGACATCTCGCCCGAGGAGGCGTTCGGGCTGCTGCGCGGCTTCGCCAGGCGCAACGGCCGCCTGCTCGACGCGGTGGCGGGCGCGACGGTCCGCGGCGAGCTGACGGCGAGGGAACTGCTCGCCAGCGACGAGGCCAGCGCCCGCCGCAAGGCGCGCCGCTAGCCCGGCTCCCCCGGCCCCGGCCTCAGCCCGGGTAGGTCTCCTCCATGAGCAGGACCGCTCCGGCACGATGCTTGTCGGCTTCGTTGCCCGGTTTCAGCGGCGAGCAGACCACCGTGCAGGTGATCGCCCGGCCGATGCGGTTGAACGCGCCGACCTGGACCGGTCCGGTCCGCTTGCGAGCCGTCAGGCACTGCTGCACGATGTCCCGCACCTGCGCCGTCGGCAGCCCGAAGTCGAGGCTGAAGAACGCCTGGTTGCGCACCTCGTCGGCGCGCAGGCCCCACAGTTCCTCCGCCCCCTTGTTCCAGCTCCTGACCAGCAGCTCGGCGTCCGCACGACGACCCAGGCGGCCACGCTTGACAGCACCCCTGCGAGGAAACTGCGCTCCTCGTTGCCTGACTGCAGCTCCTCGTTGGTGGTCTCAAGCTCCTCGTTGGTCGACTGCAGCTCCTCGTTGGTGGTCTCGAGCTCCTCGTTGGTCGACTGCAGCTCCTCGTGCGCGGTGTCCAGGTCCTCCCGGTCGCGCTTGACCTCCAGCTGCAGCCGGGTGACGACCGAGGTGTCGATGAACATCACCATCACCCCGGCGGTCAGCCCGTCGGTGCCCCACAGCGGCTGGATGTGAATGTCCAGGTACTGGACGTCGGACGGGCTTACCGGCCGCTCGACCGCGTTGACCCGCACCACCCGGTGCTCGGCGTAGGCTCGCTCGATCAGGGACCTCAGCTCGAGCGGCCGGTAGGAGATCTCCAGGTCGTGGAACGGGCGGCCGACGTCGCGCGCGGTCATCCCGAACATGGCCCGCATCAAGCTGTTGATCAGGACGACGTTGCCCTCGGCATCGACGCCGATCATCGCGAACGGAGCCGCCTCCAGGGCCATGTCCCTGAGCTGGCGCTTGCGGTGATAGTTCGGCGGAGCGACGTAGACCGTGCCCGCCTCGGCTTCTTCGCCGTCCCTCGCCAGCCTGACCTGCAGCTTGGCGCGGCGCCCGAGCACCTCGGCGATGACGGTGCGGTGCCGCGGGTCCAGGTGCTGTACGACCAGGACGGGAACGGGGAACCCGCCCGGCAGGCTGCCGAGCGCGCTGATACCTCCGGCGGATGCCGCGATGGCGACGACGCCGTACGGCTCGCCTGGCTCGGCCCGGGCCCTGGCACTGTCGTTCATCTCAGCGCCGCCGCTGACGGCGATGCATCACAAGGGTCAGCGTAGCGTCGCGGTGGCCGTCAGGCACACCGGTAGCGGCCGGGAAACCGGCCCGGCCGGTCCCTCCGCTAGCCCGGGGCCGGCGAGTCCGCGTCGCGCGGGGCGCGGATGGGCGCCGGAGTCCTGGTCACGTGCAACCCGCCGCGACCGTAGTCGTAGCCGGTCTCGGCGTGCTCGGCCTCGTCGATGCCGCCAAGCTCGACGTCCGGCGCGGCCCGCAGGCCAAGGGTCTTGTCCACCGCCAGCGCGATCGCGAACGTCAGGCCGCCGGAGTAGACGACGGTGACGAGCGCGCCGAGCGCCTCCCGGCCGAGCTGGCCCGCGCCGCCGCCGTAGAAGAGGCCGTTCGCGCCGGCGGCGTTGACCGCGGTCGTGGCGAGCAGCCCGGTGGCCAGCAGCCCGGTGAGGCCGCCCATGCCATGCACCGCGAGCACGTCGAGCGAATCGTCGAACCCGAACCGGTACTTCAGCCTGACGGCGAGCGCCGCCACCGCCCCGGCGGCCAGCCCGATGGCGGCGCCGCCGAGCGGCTCGACGAACCCGCAGGCGGGCGTGATCCCGACCAGCCCGGCGACCGCGCCGGACGCCGCGCCCAGCGTGGTCGGCTTGCCGTCACGGCGCTGCTCGACCAGCAGCCAGCCGAGCATGCCGGTGCCGCCGGCGACCATCGTGTTCAGGAACGCGGTGGCCGCGAGTCCGTCGGCGGCCAGCGCCGACCCCGCGTTGAACCCGAACCAGCCGAACCACAAGATCCCGGCGCCGAGCATGACCGATGGCAGGTTGTGCGGCCGGGCCGCCTCCTTCGGCCAGCCGAGCCGCTTGCCGAGCACCACCGCAAGCGCCAGCGAGGCCGCGCCCGAGTTCACCTCGACCACGGTGCCGCCGGCGAAGTCGAGCAGGTGCAGCCGACTCGCCATCCAGCCGTTCGGGTCGAACACCCAGTGCGCGAGCGGCAGGTACACGATCGTCACCCAGGCGGCCACGAACACCAGCCACGGCCAGAACCGGGTGCGCTCGGCGACCGCGCCGGCCAGCAGCGCGACGGTGATGATGGCGAACATGAGCTGGAAGGACGCCAGCGCGAACACCGGGATCCGGTGCCCGGCGCCGCCGGTCAGCCCCGTGGCGAGCCCGCGCAGCCCCGACATGCCCAGGTCGCCGATCAGCCCGCCGCCCGCGTCGTTGCCGAAGGCGAGCGAGTAACCGAAGGCGACCCAGATGACCGAGACGACGCCGAGGCACGCGACGGTGAGCGCCATCGTGTTCAGCACGCTCTTGGCCCGGACCATGCCGCCGTAGAACAGCGCCAGCCCCGGGGTCATGAACATGACGAGCGCGGCGCTGCCCAGCACCCAGGCGGTGTCGCCCGCGTTCACTGCCGCGCTCCTGGCCGGCCTCGTCCGCGTCCCTGTGCTGCCTGCGACACTCGCAGCCCTCCCTCGATACCGATCCGCTGCGCTACGGTCGCTCATCGATATTTCGTAGCCGAGACTCAATGATTTCCAGCGTGTTAACTATGCGATCGCCAGGCCGGCTCCGGCCGGCCGACCGGGGCCGGCCGTCACGGGGCCGGGGCTACCATGACCTGAATGCGGGCCATTGACTTTCACGTGCACCTGCCGACGCCTGACTGGCTCGACGGCAGCATGGCGGGCTACGTCGAGGCGGCCGAGGCGTACTTCCGCTCGACGGTGCCGCGGCAGTCGCTCGGCGAGCTCGCGGACAAGTACCGCGCGCTCGACACCAAGGCCGTCCTGCTGGCCTGGGACGCCGAGACGGCGACAGGGCGGCCCCGGGTGCCGAACGAGACGGTGGCCGCCGCCGTCGCGCGGTACCCGGACGCGTTCACCGGGATCGGCTCGGTCGACCCGCACAAGGGCGGCGAAGCCGTCGCGGAGGTGGCGCGCATCGCCGCGCTGGGGCTGCGCGGCGTCAAGTTCCACCCCTCCCTGCAGGCGTTCGCGCCCGACGACCCGAGGTTCGGCCCGGTGTTCGCCGCGTGCGAGGAGCACGGCCTGCTCGCCCTGTTCCACACCGGGACCAGCGGGATCGGCGCGCGCCGGCCCGGCGGGCAGGGCATCAGGATCGACTACTCGCACCCGCTCAAGCTGGACGCGGTCGCGGCGGCGCACCCGGGGCTCACCGTGGTGGCGGCGCACTTCGGCTGGCCGTGGCACATGGACCTGATCGCGGTCGCGCTGCACAAGACCAACGTCTACATCGACATCTCCGGCTGGTCGCCCAAGCGGATCCCGCCCGAGGTCGTGCGCGAGCTGACGGGCCGGCTGTCCGCCCAGTTCGTGTGGGGCAGCGACTTCCCGTTCATCGCGCCGGAGCGCTGCCTGGCCGAACTCGGCGAACTCGGGCTGGCCGGCCCCGCGCTGCTGCGCGACAACGCCGAGCGCATCCTTCAGATCTCGACCGCGTCCAGGTAGCTGACGCGCGGCGGGTTACCCCGCGTCTTCAGTTCGGGCTGTAGCGCTGGTGGCTGAAGTCGGGCGCGGGGCGCGAGGTAGTGGCGCGCAGCATGCCGATCTCCCTGGCAAGCAGCGAGCGCTCGGCCCGCAGCCGGGTGACCGCATCAGGGGCGGCGAGCAGCGACTGCCGCTCGGGCAGGTCGATGATCATCGCGGCCCCGACGATGTAGGACAGCAGCACCGGCTCGTCGGGCAGGTCGTTCACGCTGATCACGCCGCCGCCGCGGTCGGCAAGCGCGCTCAGGTAGCCGCGGAACGCGGCCTGGACCTGCCGGGTCGCCAGCGCCGTCGCGCCGTCGCGCGCCGCCCCCGGCGGCTCGTCCTCCAGCGGCGCGGGCACGCCCCGCAGGTAGGGCAGCGACCGGTCGACGCGCAGCAGCCTGAACCGCCGCGTGCCGACGACGGAAAGGTCGTACCTGCCGTCCTCGCGGGGCTCGACCTGCCGCGCCTGCGCCTGGCAGCCGATGTCGTAGAGTTCGGTGGCCCCGTCCGCGCCGGTCTCCCGGCCCTTGCGGATCGCGATCACCCCGAACCGCCGGGGCTCGGGCAGGTCGAGCAGGTCGCGGACAAGCTGCCGGTACCGCTCCTCGAAGACGTGCAGCGGCAGCCGCATGCCAGGAAACAGCACCGTGGTCAGCGGGAACAGCGGCAGCATCTCACTCATATTGTTGACATTATTCTGCCCGGCGCGCCCGCGCGGAACAGCGCCGGGCGAGAATTCCGGCCGCCGCGTGATCAGAAGATCGTGTGTAGTTTGACCCCCGGCACGGGGCCAAACTACACACGCTAATGCGACGTGGTGCGCGTGTGACGGCAGTGGTCGCTCCGCCCGGCCACGCCGGGCGCGGCGGGCCGGCATGGTCACAGTGTGCCTGACCGGGCCTGTCCGTATCGTCGATTACCGGCGCAAAGACCGAGGAGTGGAGGCGTCGTCACCTAAACCGGAAATGGGACAATGACGGTTCTTGCTACGATATGCGTCGTGGCGGATGAGGCACCGGCCGGGATTGACGTAAGCAAGCCCAACGCTGCCCGCATGTACGACTACATGCTGGGCGGCAAGGACAACTTCGCCGCCGACCGGGATGCCGCGGACTGGCTGCGCAGCGTCGCGCCTGAACTTAGCGCGACCGCGTGGGCGAACCGCAAGTTCCACCAGCGAGCCACCGCATGGATCGCCCGCCATGGCGTCAGCCAGTTTCTTGACATCGGCTGCGGGCTGCCGACCATGGACAACACGCACCAGGTCGTCCACCGGGTAAGCCCGGCAGCCCGTGTCGTCTACGCGGACTACGATCCGGTGGTTGTCCTGCACGCGCGGGCGCTACTGGCGAAGGGCACCCCCCACGTCGCGGTTGTGCTCGCCGACCTGCGGGAACCGGAGGCACTACTGGACACGGTGCGGGCGGAAGGGCTGCTCGACTTCGGCGAGCCGTGCGGTCTGCTGCTCTCCGCGATCCTGCACTTCGTGGCGCCGGCCGACGATCCGGCCGGCGCGCTGCGGACGCTGACCGCCTCGCTAGCGCCCGGCTCGTATCTCGCGCTGTCGCACGTGACGACCGACGGGGTGTCGGCGGATCGGGTGGAAACGGGTCTGGCGGTGTACCGGCATGCCAGCGCGCAGATGCACCCGCGCGGACGCGCCGAGGTCACCGCCTTCTTCGACGGCCTGGAGCTGCAGCCGCCGTGGCCGGGCGCGTCCGCCGAGGTGACCCGGGTCAGTCTGTGGGGACGCCCGGATCCGCCTGCGGACGGCGAGGCTGCCACCGAGTCCTGGTGGGCAGGGGTGGCCCGCAAGCCGCCCGGCAGGTAAGCCTGGGGCCGCGGCATCACTGCGGCGCGACATGGAGGAAGTGGACGCCAGCAGCTGATGTGAGCGGGTGAGCCACCGGGCCACTGCCCGTTTGGTGGATTCGGCCGAATCATTCCAAACGGGCAGTGGCCTCTGTTCAGCAGGCCCGGGCTATGCCGAACTCGCCGATCGCCATCGCGCTGTCTCCGCCGCTGTCGACGAAGGTGACAGAGCTGATCGTGTGGCGGCAGGTGGCGTAGAAGCCGAAGTACCTGGCGCCCGCATCGCCGTTGACGGTGACGTCTCCTGAGGTGACGCCGTTATTCGCGGTGGCGTTTATGGAGTAGTCCTTGAACCGGTTGGGCTCGGCGTAGGCGTAGAACGCCCCGGTGCCGCGCGGCAGGTTGACGGTGATCTCGAAGTTCCCGTCCGGCAGCATGGTGACATCTTCGTACACGTCGCCGGTGTAGCCGTTGCTCCAGGTCTGCCAGCCGTCGCCGACCATTTCGTGTATCAGCGCGGGGCTGACTGCCAGGCGCCCGGTAGGCCCGGAGATCGTCGGCTCCGATGTGCCCAGGGGCGTGCCGTCGGGCGCGAAGCGTGTCATCGTGTGCGGTCCGAGCCTGGCGGGCGGCGCACCCGTACCCGGTCTCCCGTCGAAGATGATCGTCTTGGAAAGGCACCCGCCGAACGACCTGGCGCTGCCCAGCTGCCACACGTGGCTGAAGAACTTCTTCTTGAAACCGAACACGTTGATGAAGGTGTCGAAGTCGGCATCCGCCGCGACGCGGGCCTTCCAGCAAGCCGTGTCGGTCGCGGTGGTCCCCCGCACCTTGGCGGTGATGGTCGGGCCGATATCGCCTTCGACGCCGGCCACCCCGCCCAGGGTCTCGATGGCGGCATGCAGGTCCAGGCGCATTGTCGCGGTTCCGCTGCCCGTGAAGACGACTCCGGTGCCGTCGGAGAACGAGAGCGGCCCCTTGGCGAATGTGGTGCCCTTGATCGTGAAGCCGGCGTTAATGGACGGCTTCCAGGTGAAGTCCGCGCCGACCTCGCCCGTGGCGTCGAATTCCAGCTTCGGCCCGATCACCAGGAACAGGCCCGTGTCCGCTATCGGAAACCTCGCCAGCGTGAGATCCGCGACGCATTTCACGTCTCCGCTGAAGTCCAGGTTCAGGCCGAAACGCGGCACTGCCTTCAGGTCGAAGACCAGCTTCTGGGCTTTCTTGTTCCAGTAGCCTTTCGCGTGCACATCTGACAGGTTGGCGCTGACCTGGATCGAGTGGCTGTGCCCTGGCCTGGCGCACTTGACGCCGGCCAGTGATGCCGTCTGCTGGCGTCCCGCGGCCGGGTGCGGCGCGTTCGCGCCCGGCGAAGGCCGGGTTGCCGCGGCGGCGCCTGGCGCGGTCCACGCGATCATCGCGACGACCAGTCCGGCGAGCCCGAACAACGTTCGCGGGCCCGGGCGGGCGCGTCTAGAGTGATAAGTCATTAAAGCCCCTTTCAGATGAGTCATTCAAAGCCCCCTTTTTCAGGAGTCCGGCGCGCGGCGCGGAACGCGCCGCAGACGGCGGGGAGCACCAGGCGAATGGCCGGAGGAATCAGCTCGCACGAAAGCCGCCATCCTTTTTAGACGGTCATCAGGCCATAACGGGGCCATACTCCCAGCGGGCGGATCCAGGCGCAAGAAGATGCCTATTCCCCGGACAGGGTCGGACGCCGATGGGCGCGGCCGCCGTCCCTGGAGTCCGGCTTGCCGGCCGGGCCGGCGGCGGGAAGCAGCGGGCGGATCGTGCGGCGGCGCAGGCAGCCCTGCCAGACGCCGATGCTGTACGCGGCGTCGTCGAGCAGCCGCGCGGCGACGTAGCGCGCGGGGTCGAGCGGGGGGCGGCGGTCCGCCCAGTCCAGCAGCGGCGGGGCGAGGATCAGCGCGGCCAGCGGCACCCGCGCGCTGGGCACGGCGATCGCCGCCGGGATGGCCAGCGGCCACCAGGCGCGCGACAGCGCGCTGCCCAGCGGGCGGCCGGCGGCCAGGGTTCCGCCGCC
>DAHVAN010000308.1 GCA_027314595.1 Actinomycetota bacterium
AGCGGACGCACCTACACCCAGGGACCCATGAAATACCCCGCCTGAACCAGAACCAGGGGCGCGCGGAAATGCCTGACCGGAGTTCGGCGACGCGAAGCACGACACGGAATTTGGCTCAGCATTGGGCCATGGCTTCGCGCGCTGCCTGGCATGGGTGGCGGCGAGGGCGGAAGGACGTCCGCGGCGGGCACCGCGAGACATATTGGGGCCACTGAATCGAACGACCGCGGGATAGGCAGCCCCGTGCGGCGGGCGCGGGTTAGCGCTCGGTGTCTTCGAGGGCGCTGGCGTCGGCGGGGACGTCGACCGAGTGCTGCCGCAGGACCGACAGGGGGACGATCTCGAGCGCCCGCTCGTGCGTCGATGCCAGCACGACCGGCGCGGCGACGCCGTCCTGGTGGGCGCGCAGCCAGTTCGCGGCGGTCACGCACCACCGGTCCCCAGGCACCAGGCCCGGAAAGCGGTACTGCGGCATCGGGGTGGTCAGGTCGTTGCCGATGCGGCTCTGGTGGTCGAGAAACTCCTGGGTGACCACGGCGCAGATGGTGTGACTCCCCCGGTCTTCGGGCCCCGTGTTGCAGCAGCCATCCCGGTAGAAACCCGTAAGCGGGTCGCTTCCACACGGCTCAAGTTCGCCGCCGAGCACATTTCGGTCGCCCATCTGGCCAGTATCGGCAGCACGGGTCTTGATCCGCAAGACTCAGCAGGCGATCACCGGCGCCTGTCACACGCGATTCACATGCTGGCGGTCGTCACCGCGAGCACGAAAGTGCCGATCGCGGCGAAACCGTGCGCGATCGGGACGAGGACCGCCGGGTTCAGCGTGACCGGGCGCCGCCGCCCAGGCGTGAAAGACTGCTCGAGCAATTGCACGATCATCTCGTCGGTGATCACGGAGTCCGGCGGGCCAGGCATGTCGGCCGCGCCAGCGGGTGTGTCCGGCACCACGACGGCGGGCCCGTCCCACGGCGCGGGCACCCGCCGCTCGCCCGGCCCGCGCGCGGGATACGGCGTCCACAGCATCACGGTGCTGAGCCCGAGACAGACGGTGACCATCAGCACGCCCACCGCCGTCCACGCCAGCGCCAGCGTGCCGGTCGCCAGGTAGCAGCCCCAGATGAACAAGGTCGGAACAGCATAGGCCGCTGTGCCCGCGTTCGGGGCTACGGTGGGCGGCGCTGCGGCCGGATCGGCGGCACCGCGGCCGGATCGGCGGCACCGCGGCCGGAGCCGCGGGCTGGCGGTTCCTCTGCCCGATCAACCTGCCATCGGCGCTGGCTACCGTGGCGGCGCGGCGGTTGCGCGAGGGAGCCGCCACGCATCGTTCGGGAGAAGATGACTGTGATGCCGCTGGGGGCGGGGCGGTGTGCGGCGGCGGGCGGCGGGCGGAACACGAGCCTGACCGGCGGGCAGGTCACGCTCGCGGAGGTTCCCGGTCCGCGAAACGGCATAATCGCGGCAAAGGGGTTGCAAGGGACGATCTGCTGGGTCACCATTACCTCACTTCCAGGCGGTACCGGTGCTCACGGGCCCGGGCGAGCGATCCGGGGCGTGCGGGCGATGGATGACGTGATCAGCCAGGGGCGCGAGCCCGGACGGGACCGCCGGCCCCCGCGGGCGCCCCGGGCGCCCAGGCGGCCTCTGCCGTTGCGATGGCGCGTCGCGGCCGCGACGGTGGCGGCCACGGCCGGCGGGCTCGCGGTGGTCGGGGTCGGCTTGCTGCGACATGGCGGCGGGTCACCGGGCATGCCGTCGGCGACGGCCACCGCCGCGGCCGAGCCCGGCGCCGGCCCGGCGGGCGCCGGGCTTGTCCCGGCCGTCCTCGCGCCCGCTCCGCAGCGCCATCCCGCCATCGTCATCTGCGCGCCCTCGACGCAGACGTGCTCGATGCGGGGTTCGCAGGGCCAGGCCGTGATCCGCCTCAGGGCCGTCGAGCCGGTCCAGGCGGGACCGGCGGGACCGGCGGGATGATCGAGCGCCTCGTCGCCGGGTACGCCGTCTCGTACGATCGAGGTAACTTCGACCGGATTCGGAACGGGCACGGCGGATGGACGACGAGATCAGCCAGGGGCCGGACAAGGGCAGCCGGCTGCCCCGGCCGCCGCGCTGGCTGACCGCGGCGGCGGTCGCCGGCCTGGTCGCGGTGGCGGCGGCGCTCACGGTGACCCGCTCCGGCGGGCGGGACAGCACGGCCGCCCCCGCCACACCCGCCGCGACGCAGGCGCCGAGCGCGCCCCCGGCGCCCGCGACCGCCGCGCCGGCGCGGCTCCCGCAGGTGACCGTGGCCGCGGGAACGGTCCTGCTGACCTGCGATTCGGCTAGCGTGGGCCAGCTCAGACCGGGCTGGCGGGCGGGCAGCCTGCAGGTCGGCACCCTGTGGTTCGTCGGCGGACGCCGGCTCGGGTACGTGCGCCTCGGGCGCGGGGGGCGCGCGGGCGCGCCGGCCGGGCCCAGCGAGCCGAGCCGCCAGGTAGAGATGCTCGTGCACGTGGACGCCGGAGCCGCGGTGGTGATGCGGTCCGCCGCGGGAACATGGCCCTCTTTCGAGTTCCTGAACAGCCCGGCCAGCACCGGCGATTTCCAGGGGCTCGACGGGGGCCGCGGGTACACCTTCGTCCCGTGCCCGGCCGCGGACACGGCGCACGGCGGCCGGACCGACTTCTACGACGTCGGCTTCTCGATCGCGCCCGGCCACACGGCGTCCGTCGAGGTCTGGACCGCCACGGACGCCCGCCCGGTCTGGCTGACCTTCACCGCCCCCGCGGCGCCGGCCTAAGCCCGATGCCAGGCACTCGGGGTAGGCGTTCGCGTGGCCAGGCCCCGCGGGCCTACCCGGGCAGACAAGTGCCCGTCAGTGCCGCGCAGGCGGAGAGCAGGGCGTCCTGGAGGCCGGTGTCGTAGGCGGCGGGATTGGCGCGCAGGTCCTGGCGCCACTTGAAGTAGCGGCCGGTGACCAGGGCTTCTGGCTCGTCGCTTGCGGCGAGCCAGACCTGGGTGTCCGCGCCGACGGGCAGCTCGTGGGTCGCGCCGCGGCCGCCGAGCTTGGTCTTGATCCAGCCGGGGTCCACGGCGTTGCTGCGCACGTTCGGGCAGCGGCGGGCGACCGCGAACGCGAGCAGCACGTCGTAGAGCTTGGAGTCGCTGTAGGCATGCATGCCGTTCCACGCCCGGCGTTCCCACTGCAGGTCATCGAGGTCTACCCGGCCGGCCGACTGCAGGCCCGAGGTCAGGTAAACCAGCCGCGGCGGCGCCGGCATCAGGGCGGTGAGCAGGTACGGTCCGAGCACGTTGACCGCGAAGATCCGCTCGTATCCGTCCGCGGTCGGGTGCCGGGCGCCGGCGCTTCCCACGCCGGCGTTGTGTATCACCGCGTCATAGGGGCCAAGCTCGCTGGCCGACTCCGCCGCCTGCCGGGTTCCCGCGATCACCGACAGGTCGCCGACCGCGACCCCGGCCGCCCCGGGCACGGCTTCGGCGGCCTCCTTGGCCCTCGCGTCGTCGCGGGCGTGCAGCACCACCCGGTGGCCGCTGCTGAGAAGCCGCCGCGCCGTCTCCTGGCCGATCCCGTCAGACGATCCCGTCACGAAAATGCTCGCCACGCGTCCAACGTTACCGGCACGGCGCGGCGGCCACTGGCCGCGAGCACCGCTCGTCGCTACGCTCTGGACATCCGCATCTGCGGACATTCTGAAATGAGCGGAGTGCATATGTTCCATGGGGGTATTCGGGCGGACCGCAGGGCCAGGGCCGCGCTCGCACTGTGCGCGCTGGCTGGCCTGATCGGGGCCGCGGGCTGCAGCTCAGGGGGCGGCGGCAGCCAGCCGTCCTGGGCGAGTTCACTCGGATCCGGCGTGACCGTAGTCTCGCCGGGGACGGCGTCGCCGGGCAACGGAACGCCGGACGGGGTCATGATCGGCGTCGTCGACTCGATCACGAGCGGCCACTTCACCGATCTCTGCAAGTACGAGATGCCAGCCACGCAGTCCCAGTGCAACTCCGCGATGAGCCAGGTGACGCCGTCCGTGGCCGCCAGCCAGCTGCCGAGCTTCAAGAACATGAAGCTGGGTTACACGGCGGTCGACGGGACCAAGGCGATCATCGGCATCACGGGCACGGTCTGCCTCCCGAACCAGACGCCAAGCTGCTTCACCAACAACGACCCGGCGGCCCTGTTCGACAGCGGGAAGTCGTTCGCCGCGCTGTGGACGCAGGCCCTCAACGCTCCGCAGAACGCCTACTCGCTCAGCACGGTAGAGGAGGTCAACGGCAGCTGGTACGCCTACACCTCCTCAAGCTCCTGACGCGGCACCGCCGGCTGTAACCGACGGCGCTGGCTGTCACAATGGCCCGGTGACGAAGCGCCGGGACGCCGTGGTGATCGGCGGCGGCCACAACGGGCTTGTGGCCGCCGCCTACCTGGCTAAGAACGGGCTCGACACGCTGGTGTGCGAATGCCGTGACGTGATCGGCGGCGCGTCGGTGAGCGAGCACCCGTTCGGGCCGGATTACACGGTCACCTCGCTGTCCTACGTGCTGTCCCTGCTGCCGCCCGAGATCACCGCCGACCTGCGGCTCGGCCGGCACGGCCTGACGATCTACCCGCAGGGGCCGTACTTCGCCCCGCGCCGGGACGGGCGGGCGCTGCGACTGCCGGGCGACCCCCGGCAACGGCACGCGGAGATAGCCAGGTTCTCCAGGGCCGACGCGGACGCCTACGACACCTACCAACGGCACCTGGCGGGCCTGGGCAAGCTCCTGGCCCCGCTGCTGCACCAGATCCCGCCCAGGATCGGATCGCACCACCCGGCCGACCTGCTGGCGCAGGCCAGGCTGGCCGCGCGCATGCGGAAGGTCGACGTGCGCGGCGCGGTCGACGTCACAAGGCTGCTTGCCGGCTCCATCGCGGACCTGCTCGACCGGTACTTCGAGAGCGACGCGATGCGCGGCGTGGCGTCGGTGTCCGGCGTCATCGGAACCTGGGCAGGGCCCCGCAGCGCGGGGACCGCGTACGTGATGCTGCACCACCATGTCGGCGAGTCCGGCGGGCAGGCTGGCGCCTGGGGCTTCCCCCGCGGCGGCATGGGCGCGGTCGCCGGGGCGCTGGCGGACGCCGCCCGGTCGTTCGGCGCGACGATAAGGACCGGCGCCGAGGTGGCGCAGGTGCGGACCAGCGGCGGCCAGGTGAGCGGGGTAACCCTCGCCGACGGCGAGGAGATCGACGCGGCGACGGTCGTCACCACCGCGCATCCCGCGATCTCGTTCCTGCGCCTGCTCGACCCCGCCAGCCTCCCGGACGGGTTCAGGGCCGACATCGAGAACTGGCAGACGCGCAGCGGCACGGTGAAGATCAACCTGGCGCTCGGCCGGCTGCCGGTGTTCACCGCCTGCCCCGATCCCGACCCGCAGGTGTACGGCGGCACGATAGTCCTGGCGGAGAGCCTGGACGAGGTGGAGAACGCGTTCCAGGAGGCGGTCGCGGGGAAGCCGTCCACGCTGCCGTTCGCGGACATCTGCATCCCGAGCGTGTTCGACGACTCGCTCGCGCCGCCGGGCAGGCAGGTGATGTCGCTGTTCACCCAGTGGGTGCCGCACACCTTCGCCGGCCACCCCGACGAGGCGGCGCTCGAGGCGTACGCCGACCGGGTGCTGGCCCGCGTCGAGGCGGTGGCGCCCGGTTTCACCGATTCCGTGCTGCACAGGCAGGTGATCGGGCCGCACGTCATGCAGCAGGAGTACGGCCTGGTCGGCGGCAACATCTTCCACGGCGAGCTGTCCCTTGGCCAGATGTTCCACGCCCGCCCGGCGGCCGGCTACGCGGACCTGCGCACCCCGGTGAAGGGCCTGTACCAGGCGGGTTCTTCGACGCACGGCGGCGGCGGCGTCACCGGCGTCCCTGGCCGGAACGTGGTGCGGCAGATCCTCGCCGACCAGCGCCGCGCGCGCTGGCGGCGCCGGCTCCCCGGCCCGAAGGCGCCGGGCCAGCCGCCGGGCTCGCGGGGCGGCTAGCCGCGGCGGCGTGCGGCGGCGCCGGTCAGCAGGTCGATCAGGGCGCAGACCGTCTCGAGGCTGGGGGCCGGGACGCCGGTCAGGCGCGCCAGTTCGACGGGGGCCCGCAGCAGGACGTCGGACTCCAGGGGCTTGCCCGCCTCGTAGTCCATCAGCATCGACGTCTTGTGGTCGCCCACCTTCGCCGCGCCCTCGAACCGGCGCTGCACGGAGAGCTTGGGCGGGCTGCCGAGGCGGGAGGCGATCTCGGCGGTCTCGCGCATCATGTCCAGGACCAGCTGACGGGTGCCGGGGTGCGCGGCGATGTCGCCCATCGTCGCGCCGGTGAGGACGCTGATCGGGTTGAACGCCACGTTGCCCATCAGCTTGAGCCAGATGTCGGAGCGCAGATCGGCCTCGACGGGGCACTTGAGGCCGCCGGCGACCATCGCCTGGCTGAACTCGGCGCAGCGCCGCGAGATGGTGCCGTCGGGCTCGCCGATGGAAAACCTGGTGCCCTCGATGTGGCGGATGACCCCGGGCGACGCGAGCTCGGTCGAGCTGTACACGACGCAGCCGATGGCCCGGGCGGGCGGGATCACGGCGGAGACCGCGCCGCCGGGATCGACCGCCTCGATGCGGCGGCCTTCGTAGCGGCCAGGGAGCCCGTGGAAGTACCACCAGGGGATGCCGTTCTGCGCCGCGACGACGCCGGTTCCCGGCTTCAGCAGCGGTTCGAGCAGCGGCCCTGCGGCGGCGTAGCTGTATGCCTTCAGCCCGAGGAACACGATGTCGACCGGGCCGATCCGCGCCGGGTCGGCGCTCGCCCGGGGATGGGCGCGGAAGTCCCCGCGGGGGCTGAGAACGGTGACCCCGTCGCGCCGCATCGCCTCCAGGTGCTCGCCGCGCGCGACCAGGTGGACGTCCGCGCCGCCGCGCGACAGCGCCGCGCCGACGTAGGCGCCGATCGCGCCGGCGCCAAGGACCGCGACCTTCACTGGTCCACCAGGCCGGCCAGGGTGCGGCGCTGTATCTTGCCCGTCGGCCCCTTCGGGATCTCGGGAAGGATCGTCACCCGGGCCGGCCGCTTGAACGCGGCAAGGCGGTCCGCGCAGTGCGCGGCGAGTTCCGCGGGCGTGGCCTCGCCCTGGAGCACGACGACGACACCCACCTGCTCGCCGTACTTGTCGTCGGGGACGGGGTAGGCCGCCGCCTCGGCGACCGCGGGATGGGCCAGCAGCGCGTCCTCTACCTCATACGGCGAGATCTTCTCCCCGGCCCGGTTGATCAGCTCCTTGATGCGGCCGACCAGGGTGAGGTAGCCGCCGGCGCTGAGCGTGCCGACATCGCCGGTACGGAACCAGCCGTCGCGGAACGCGGCGGCGGTCGCGGCCGGGTTGTCGAGGTACTGGTCCACGACGGACGGGCCGCGGACCGCGACCTCGCCGTTGTCCCCGGCAGGCACCGGCTGCCAGTCGTCGTCGACGGCGGCGATCTCGACACCGGTCGCCAGCCCGACCGTCCCCGGCAGGCGTTCGCCGGGCGGCAGCGGATTCGACGCCATCTGGTGCGCCGCCTCGGTCATGCCGTAGGCCTCGACAAGCGGGACGCCGATCGCTTCCTCGTAGCGCTGCCACAAGACCGCGGGCAGCGGCGCCGAGCAGGAGCGGACGAACCGCAGCCGGTGCTGGGGCTGAGCCTCCGTGGCCCGGGTGAGCAGGCGGGCGTGGATGGTCGGGACCGCGGTGTACCAGGTCGCGCCGTGCCTGGCGACGTCGGCCCAGAACGCGGACGGCCGGAACCGCGGCAGGACCACCGTGCCGCCGGTCGACAGCGTGGCCAGCACCGCGGCGACCAGGCCGTGCACGTGGAACAGCGGCATCACGCACATCGTCACGTCGTCGCCGGCCAGCTCGTAGGTCCGCGCGATCGCGCCGGCCGACGCGACGAGGTTGCGCTGCCGGATGGGCACGGTCTTCGGCTTGCTCGTGGTGCCGCTGGTGTGCAGCAGCAGGGCCAGCGCGTCAGGTCCGCCGCCGGCCTGCGCCACCTCGCCGGCCAGCCCGTCGATGTGCAGCAGCCCGTCCTCAAGCGCGAACGCGCTCGCGGGCAGGCCGGCCTGGGCCGCGGCCGCGGCCGCCGTGGCCCCCCCGTCGTGCAGCAGGCGGCAGACCCGCAGGTCGTCGAGTTCGCCGGTCAGCTCGGCGACGCCCAGCGCGGGGTTCAGCGGCGCGAACGCCGCGCCGCGGGCGGCGAGCGCGAGAAATGCCACGACCAGGCCCGGGCCGTTGGCCGCAACCAGCGCGACCCGGTCGCCTTCTCCGACGCCGAGCGCGGCCAGCCGCCCGGTGGCCCGGTCGAGCGCACGCTGCAGCGCGGCGTAGGAAAGGGCGGATCCCGATTCGGGCACCACCAGGGCCGGGTGGCCATCGGATCGCGTGACGAGATGGCGGACGGTGGCTGGCGTGGCGGCGGTCATGCTGCTCCTTCTCCCCGCGTGGGTCCGGGGGTATCCGTACACAGCCATACCGCATGCGGCGGCCGGAGTCCACGTCCGCGAGGCGGCTCAGCGGCCTTCGCCGGGGAGGCGGGGGAGGCCGGGAGGGCCGGGAGGGCCGGGAGGGCCGGGAGGGCCGGGAGGGCCGGGAGGGCCGGGGAGCGGCGTCTGCGGCCGTTCCCGATGACGGTACGGTGTGCAGGTGAGCATCTATGACATTCCGGTCAAGACCCTGGCCGGTGAAGACTCCTCGCTCGGCGACCTCGCGGGCAAGGCGCTTCTCGTGGTGAACGTCGCCTCCAAGTGCGGGCTGACCCCGCAGTACACCGCGCTGGAGGAGCTGCACGAGCGGCTGTCAGGACGCGGTTTCGCCGTTGCCGGCTTCCCGTGCAACCAGTTCGGCGGGCAGGAGCCCGGAACCGCCGAGGAGATCGCGGAGTTCTGTTCTGCGACCTATGGCGTCACGTTCCCGATGTTCGAGAAGATCGAGGTGAACGGGCCAGGAAGGCACCCTGTCTACACCGAGCTGACCGCGTTCCCCGACGCCGGCGGCGAGGCGGGGGACATCCAGTGGAACTTCGAGAAGTTCCTGCTCCGCCCGGACGGTACGGTCGCGGCCCGGTTCCGGCCGCGCACCGCTCCCGACGACCCCGAGGTGCTCGCCGCCATCGAGGAGAACCTCCCCGGCTGAGCCGTGGCCGCGGTGGTGCCGCCGGGCATCACGGTGCCGCCGGGCATCACGGTGCCGCCGCCAGATTTGGGCCGTCCGCACATTGCGGCGGGCACACCGGGGGTCTAACGTCCCCGGCATGACGACCTTTGTGCTCGTGCACGGGGCGTGGGGCGGCTCGTACGGGTTCAGGACCGTGCGCGGCCCGCTTCGCGAGGCCGGGCACGAGGTGTTCACGCCGAGCCTGACGGGCATCGGCGAGCGCGTCCACCTGGCGAGCCCGCTGGTCAGCCTGACCACGCACGTCACCGACGTGGTGAACACGATCCTCTACGAGGACCTCGAGGACATCGTGCTGCTCGGCTACTCCTACGGCGGCATGGTGGTCACCGGAGCGCTCGAGCACGTCGCCGGCAGGGTCGCCCATCTGGTGTACCTGGACGCGTTCCTGCCCGCCGACGGGGAGTCGCTCAACGACCTGTCAGGCGCCGCCTACGGCACCGGGGCGATCGGGCCCGGCGGGCAGTGGCTCGTGCCGCCGCTCGCCCGCGCCCTGCGCAACCCGGTCGAGGCCGCCTGGAACGCCGCTCGCCGCTCGCCGCACCCGGTCGGCTGCTTCACCGAGCCGGTCCGGCTGCGCAAGCCGCTCGAGGACTACCCGTTCACCCGCACCTACGTGAAGGCGACGCGGGAGCCGCAGCCGCAGCCGGGCGGGCGGCCGAGCCCGTTCTGGCGGGCGGCGGACAGGGCGAAGGCCGACCTGGCCTGGCGGTACCGGGAGATCGACACCGACCACATGATCCTGGTCAACCGCCCCGCCGAACTCGCCGGCATTCTCCTGGAGCTGACCTAGCGCCGGCCGCAACCCCCGCCGGGGAGCGCTCGGGCGCTCGGGCGTTCGGGGTGAATGTCGGACCCCGAGCGTAGGGTGGTGAGCTGTGACAGTGACGCAGGCGCAGCGGGACCTTGAACCCTACCGGCGCGAGCTGACCGGGTACTGCTACCGGATGCTCGGCTCCGCGTTCGAGGCCGAGGACGCGGTGCAGGAGACGATGCTGCGCGCGTGGAAGAACGCGGATTCCTTCGAGGGCAGGTCGAGCCTGCGCTCATGGCTGTACAAGATCGCCACCAACGTGTGCCTCGACGCGCTGCGGGGCAAGAAGCGGCGCGCGCTGCCGATGGACCTCGGGCCGTCGTCGCCGCCGCTTGAGTCGCTGCTGCGCCCCTGGCCGGCCGAAGACAACTGGATGACCCCGATCCCCGACGCCAAGGTCCTGCCCGACCACGGCGACGCGGCGGAGATCGCCGCGATCCGGGAGTCGATCCGGCTCGCGTTCGTCACCGCGCTGCAGCACCTGCCCGCCAGGCAGCGCGCGGCGCTGATCTTGTGCGAGGTGCTCAGGCTGCCCGCGGCCGAGGCCGCCCCGGTGCTTGACAGCTCGGTCGCGTCGGTGAACAGCGCGCTGCAGCGGGCCCGCGCCACGCTGGCCGGGCTGCCCGAGCACCAGCGCCCGGCGACGGTGGACCCGGAGAACGCGGAACTGCTGGCCAGGTACGTGGACGCGTTCCAGCGCTATGACATGAAGGCGCTGCTCGCGCTCATCCACGAGGACGCGGTGCTGACGATGCCGCCGTTCGAGATGTGGATCAGGGGCAACGCCGACATCACGGCCTGGATGGTGCAGCCGACGCCGAGCAAGTGCGCCGGGTCGGTGCTGGTGCCCGCGCGCGCCAACGGCGTGCAGGCCTGGGGCCAGTACAAGCCCGGCCCGGACGGCGGCTTCATGCCATGGGGGCTGCAGGTGCACGAGGTCAGCGGCGGCAGGTTCAGCCGGCTCACCTGGTTCATCGACTCCGCGCGGATGTTCCCGCTGTTCGGTCTCCCGCCGCACCTGGATGAGGCCCGTTCTGTTATCCCGAACGGTTCCGGGCTTGCTGCCGGACAGGTCCCCCGGCCGCGCTGAATGTTCCGGACGCGGTGACGTGGGCGAATGCGACCGTTGTCACATACGCGCGTGACGACAGGTGCCACTGGAGATGGCTAGCGTGAATACGTGTCGCATACGGTCGCCGAGGCGCTGGCCCTGTTCGGAGCCGGCATTGCGGCGGGCACCATCAACACCGTCGTCGGCTCGGGCACGCTGATCACGTTCCCGACGCTGCTCGCCTTCAACTACCCCCCGGTGATCGCGAACGTGAGCAACAACGTCGGCCTCGTGCCCGGCGTGCTCAGCGGGGTGCACGGGTACCGCGCCGAGCTGAGCGGCCAGCGGGGCCGGCTGAAGGCGCTCGGCAGCGCGTCGCTCGCCGGCGGCCTGCTCGGCGCGATCTTGCTGCTCGTCCTGCCCGCTGCCGCGTTCAAGGCGATTGTCCCCGCGCTGATCGTCATCTCGCTCGTGATGGTGGTCATCCAGCCGCGGCTCGCCGCGTGGGTCGCCGCGCGCCAGCGTGCCCGGGATGCCCGCCGTGGCGCTGACGGGGAGGCTGACGCGGGCAGCAAGCCGGGATCGTTCGGGAGAATGAAAGGGCGCGGCGGGGCGGCCGGAGAGGTAGGGCCGGTGCTGTGGCTGCTCGTCTTCTGCACCGGGGTCTACGGCGGGTACTTCGGCGCGGCGCAGGGGGTGCTGCTGATCGGGCTGCTCGGCGCCGCGCTCAATGACGGCCTGCAGCGCCTGAACGCCGCCAAGAACGTCCTCGCGGCGCTGGTCAACGGGATCGCCGCGGTGGTGTTCATCGCGTTCTCGCACGTCGCGTGGGGCGCGGCGGCGCTGATCGCCGCCGGGGCGGTGATCGGCGGCCAGATCGGCGCGCGGGCCGGCCGCCGCCTCCCGCCCTGGGGGCTGCGGCTGCTGATCGTCTGCGTCGGCACGGCGGCGCTGGTCAAGCTCCTGGTGTAAGAACCTCCTTATCCGGTGGTGGTGTCGCTCCGGCCCGGCCGTGCGTAACCTGGCGAAATGAGCACCCCAGTAGACGCGGGAGTCGGGCAGCCCGGGTTCGTCGCGCGGCACGGGCTGATGTCCGACGGGGCGACCAGCCTGGCCCGGGAGGTCACGGAGCGGATACTCACCCACGACCTGCGCACGGTCCGGCTGGCCGTCGTCGACCAGCACGGCGTGCCGCGGGCCAAGTCGCTGTCGGTGGCGGCGGCGATCGCCGCGATGACCAACGGGCTCGACTTCTCCGGCGCGATCTACAGCCTCGACACGGGCAACCAGGTGTTCCCGCCGCCGTTCGCGCGCGGCGGCGGCTTCGGCATCGACGAGCTCACCGGGTTCCCCGACGTGATGCTGGTGCCGGACCCGTCGACGTTCCGGATACTGCCCTGGGCGGACCGGACCGGCTGGATGCTGTGCGACGCTTACCTCGCCAGCGGGCACCCGGTGCCGATGGACGGGCGGGGACTGCTCAAGCGGCAGCTCGCGGCGCTGCGCGAGCTCGGGTACGACTACCTGGCCGGGCTGGAGATCGAGTTCTACATCGTGTCGCGCGCCGCGGGCCCGCTGGCGCCGGAGAACGCCGGGTTCACTCCGCCTCCGCCGGCGGTGTCGGTGTTCGAGCGCGGCTACCAGTACCTGTCCGAGGTCCGGCTCGACTCGATGTCGCCGGTGCTTGAGGCGCTGCGCGACGTCCTTGCCGCCATCGGCCTGCCCCCGCGGTCGATCGAGGACGAGTGGGGACCAGGCCAGCTCGAGTTCTCGTTCGCGCCGCTGCGCGGCCTGGCCGCCGCGGACGCGGCCGTGCTGGCGCGGTCCGCGGTCAAGCAGGTCTGCCAGCGGCGCGGCCTGCTCGCCACGTTCATGTGCCGCCCGGCCCTGCCCAACTTCTTCTCATCGGGCTGGCACCTGCACCAGTCGCTGGCGTCCCGCTCGTCCGGGTCGAACGCGTTCACGTCCGCGTCGGGGCCGCTGTCGGAGGCGGGGGCCGCGTGGGTGGCGGGGCTGCTGGAGCACGCGGTGCCGTCGCTGCCGTTCGCCGCGCCGACGGTGAACGGCTACAAGCGGTTCCGGCCGTACTCGTTCGCGCCGGACCGGGTTTGCTGGGCGGTGGAGAACCGGGGCGCGCTGATCCGGGTGCAAGGCTCTCCCGGGGACGCGAACGCGCACGTGGAGAACAGGATGGGCGAGCCGGCCGCCAACCCGTACCTGTACCTGGCCGCGAACGTGGCCGCCGGCATGGACGGTCTCGCGCGCGGCCTGACACCGCCCGCGCCGGTCGAGGCCGACCCGTACGCGACCGCCGCGCCCGCGCTGCCCACCTCGCTGTCCGCGGCGGTCAAGGCGCTGGACGAGGACGGGTTCTTCCGTTCGGCGTTCGGCGACACGCTGATCGACTACCTGGTGATGATGAAACGCGCGGAGATCGGCCGGTACGAGGCGGCGCTGGCGACCGGCGCCGACCCGGGGGAGGTGAGCGACTGGGAGATGCGCGAGTACTTCGAGTTCTACTGAGCCTTCCGGCCACGGGTCCTGGTAGCCGGCGCCGGCAGCCCTGCCGGCAGCCATCACGCCGGCGGGGCCCCTTGTGGAAGGCGTCACCCAGCGCTACGGTTATTCTGCTTCTTATCAAAAAGCCAGCGTAATCGCGCGGGCAGCGCCCTCGTGCGGTCGATGGCTGTATGTGCAGCTGCCCTTGTCCTCATAATGGCGGTCGCCATAGCCGCAGGATTCCAGGTCGCTATTTCCGTTCCGCTGATCTTGCTGGTGGTCGCGGCAGTTGAGGTCTTGATGGCGCTGTGGCTGCACGCCCGGGGCCCTCGCACCTCCGGTTCCGCTGCTTAGACTCCGCCTTCGCATCCCTGACCGGCTGACCTGAGGCATTGGCCTCGCTTCGCGGGCTGCCGCAATAATCCGCGCCGCAGGTGACCCGTAACGCTCGGATGTACTTCGAGTTGCTACTGAATTAGCCTGTCCCGCTCGGGCACTGGCGGGGTTGTTGTGGCGGAAGCTATGGACACGGGCGGCGCCGGCGGCAGAGAGTGGGTGCGGACATTTCCAGCATCCGCGGCGGCGGCCGGGCGGCCGGGCGGCCGGGCGGCCTGGCGGCGCGGCATCCGGCAAGGGAGACGGACGCCCATGGCAACGGACCATCATGCTGAGCATGTCGGCAGCCTGCTGCGGCAGCCCTGGCTGCTGCAGGCGCGGGCCGAGCACAGGCAGGGACTGCTGAGCGACGAAGGGCTGCGCGAGGTAGAAGACCGCGCGGTGGAAGAGAACATCGCCCTGCAGCGCGCCGCCGGCATCGGCGTGTTCACCGACGGCGAGGCCAGGCGGACGAACTGGATGACCGGAATCCTGGAGTCGACCGGCGGCATGAGCGCGGTGGAGACGCCATCGGTGACCTGGCGCCGCGAGGACGGCGGGATCCCGCCGGCCGACGAGACCGACTTCGTGATGACGTCGGCCATCGCCACGGTGTTCCGCAAGGCCAAGCTCACCAACGTCGAGGCGGAATTCATGGCCAGGCACGTGCCCGGCCAGTTCAAGATCACGATGATGAGCGCCGCGATGGGCGGCATGGTCTGGCGGCCCGACGTCAGCGCCGCCGCCTACCCCTCCCCCGCCGACCTGGTGGCCGACCTCGTCGCGCTGCAGGTCCAGGAGATCGGGGACCTGGTCTCGCTCGGCACCAGGTGGGTGCAGCTGGACTCGCTGTCCTACAACCAGGTGTTCGACGACGAGTTCCGGATCGCGACTGGCAACGAGGCGGTCGATCCCGCGCTCATCCTGCAGGCCTCGGTGGCCGCCGACGCGGCCGTCGTCCGCGAGGTGAAGGCCAGGCACCCCGCCATCACGGTCGGCATGCACATCTGCCGCGGCAACAACCGCAGCGCCTACATGGCCAGGGGCGGCTACGAGCCGGTGGCCGAGGCGCTGTTCGGCGGGGTAGAGGTGGACCGGTTCCTGCTCGAGTACGACACCGAACGGGCCGGCGGCTTCGAGCCGCTGCGGTTCATCCGCCCCGGCACGGTCGTCGTCCTCGGGCTCGTCTCCTCCAAGCTCCCGGAACTGGAGTCGCAGGACGACCTGCGCCGGCGCATCGACGAGGCGGCGCGGTACGTGCCGCTTGAGAACCTCGCGCTCAGCCCGCAGTGCGGCTTCGCGTCCACGTCGGCCGGCAACGTGCTGACCGTCGAGGAGGAAAAGCGCAAGCTCGAACTCGTCGCCGGCACCGCCCAGAAGATCTGGGGCTAAGCGGAAGAACGCGGGCGCGGCCAGCGGGCCTGGCCGTGCCTGGCCGCCCGCGCCGCGCCCGCGCCTGGCCGCCCGCGCCGCG
>DAHVAN010000312.1 GCA_027314595.1 Actinomycetota bacterium
GGAGGATGAAGAACCAGAAAACCGGCACCGGCACGGATGCTCCCGCAGAGGAAACCGTGCCATAATCAACCCGCCAGGCCCCTGCAGCACCTACATGCAAGGTCGTACGCCGACCTGCACACGAGGTCGTACGCGGACACCAGGATCTGCTGGACCTCGGCATCGGACAGCGTCTGCGGCCTGCGCTTCTTCTCCTTCAGCCGGGTCGGCCGCTCCCGCACCGAACGCTCGGCGATGCCGGCCAGGAAGCCGCCATGATCGCCGGGACGGGCCGGCCGGCGCCGCTCCAGCTGGGCGCCCATGCCCACGCCGCGGCGAGCGAGGAACTCATGGAACATGTAGACGCTGTTCAGGATGCGATTGACGGTGGTCGCCTCCCGGCTGGGCCCGTCATCGGCGCTCACGGGCCGCAACTGGCCAGGCCCGGACGGCCGGCGCAGCCAGCCCGCGAACTGGTCGACGTGCTCGGGCACCGCGGCAAGCGGCGCGATGTCCAGCAGCCGCAGGAACGTCAGCCACTCCTTCAGGTCGTAGGCACGGGCCCGCAGCGTGTTTGGGGACTGCTCGCGGTCCGTGCACAGCGCCAGGTAGTCGTCCACCAGCTCGACGACCCGCCCGTCGTCATCGACCAGTCAGCCCGGACCGGTCCGCGAGCAGGCGCAGCAGCACCGCCCCGGCATGCCCGGCCAGGCCGGCCCCGTCAGCGGTCACCTTCAGCCCATGGTCCCACCGCGTATGATCCATGGCGAAGAGCGCTCCAGTCCCGGAAATTACATTGGTGTCGTTACCGCGTAATCTCCCAGGGCCAGGGCGCTCTTCGCCGTCAGAGCCCCCGAATGCGGCGCTATCGGAACACGAATCCGGCATGCGCCCCGGCCGGCCAGGGGGCCGCACCCGGCAGGTGCACGTCACCGCACCCCGCCGCGAACCCCAGCTCACAGCACCCAGGAAAACGTCAGCCCATAATTCCCGGGTCACGCTGAATACCGGAGGCTGGTCTCGCACGGAGCGTTGCGCTTGTCATGCGGATGGCGGCGTTGACGACCTCCCCGGCGGCGGCCGAGCCTGCCGCAGTGCCAACTGAGATCGCCGAGGTGAGCCATGCGATGTCCTGGGCATGCCGCCATTCGCGGGTCACCGCCGTTGATTCCTTCCTGATTGCCGGGCAGCTATCCCCACTGGCCCGGCTGGTAGTCACCGGCGGGCTGGCGGGTGATGACGTTTAGCCGGTTCCATGCGTTGATCTCGGCGATGAGCGCCACCAGCGCGGCGAGCTGGTCATCGTCGTAATGCTTGGCCGCGTTCGCCCAGGCTTCGTCAGTGACGCCAGTGGCGGCGTCGGCGATGCGGGTGCCCTGCTCGGTGAGTTCCAGGGCGGCCCGCTCGGCCTCGGTGAAGACCGCCGCCTCCCGCCACACCGCGACCAGGTTCAGCCGCAGCTGGGTTTCCCCGGCGTGCGCGGCGTCCTTGGTGTGCATGTCGGTGCAGACGCCGCAGCCGTTGATCTGGCTGGCCCGGAGCTTCACCAGCTCCTGTGTGGCGGACGGCAGCGCCGAATCGGTCACCGCCTTGCTCGCCGAGACGAGGTACTTGGCGAACTTGGCCGTGACACTGTTGCCGAGCAGGTTGAGACGCGGTTCCATGCTGGTTCTTCCTCCGGCTTGATTGCTGGACGGTGTGTTCTTGTCAGCAGGACGACGACACAGCCGCCCGGAATGTCAGGCGACGTGCCAGCCTCACATTCCGGTGCGCTGTCACGTCGAACTGGCGAGGGCAGATGCGGAACAACGGAGGCCGACGGCATCATGAGCACCCAGTCCGAGCCAGGAGCCGACGGGCCCGGCCCGGGCCTGAACGCGGTCATGAGCGAGCGGCGCCAGCTGATCAACCTCGCCTACCGGCTGCTGGGCTCGCTGGCCGATGCCGAGGATGCCGTCCAGGAAACCTACGCCCGCTGGTACGCCATGACCCGGCAGCAGCAGGACGCCATCGCATCCCCCGGCGCCTGGCTGACCACGGTCGCCAGCCGCATCTGCCTGGACCTGCTCGGCTCGGCACGGGCCCGGCGGGAGCGCTATGTAGGCGAATGGATCCCCGAGCCGCTGCCAGAACCTGCCGAGTGGGGCAGCGGACGGCCCGGCGGCGCCACGGCCGACCCCGCCGACCGCGTCACCCTGGATGAGTCGGTCAGCATGGCCTTCCTCGTCGTGCTCGACTCGATGACCCCGGCGCAGCGCGTCGCGTTCATCCTGCACGACGTCTTCCGCTACTCCTTCGCCGAAGTCGCCGAGATCGTCGGCCGGACCCCGGCGGCCTGCCGCCAGCTCGCCACCTCGGCCCGCCGCCGCGTCCGCGCCGCGCCGCCTCCCGCGACCCCGGCAGCCCGCCAGGCCGGCCTCGTCAGGGACTTCAAGCGGGCATGGGAAGCCAGGGACATCGCCGCCCTCATCGGCCTGCTCGACCCCGGCGCCACGGTGACCGCCGACGGCGGCGGCCTCGTCAGCGCCGCGCTCCGCCCGATTGAAGGGGGCGAGCAGGTCGCGCGCTACCTGGTCGATCTGGCCGGCCGGGCACCCGGCAACGTGGCGTTCCTGGAGCGCACGGTCAACGGCCAGCCTGGCCTGGTGGCCCAGCAGGACGGCGTCACCGTGACGGTGTTCGCGTTCGACCTCGCAGGCGACCGGATCACCCGCATCTGGGCAGTACGCAACCCCGGCAAGCTCCGGCCCTGGACGACAGGCTGACGCATCTCAATTCCCGCGGCTGGGAGCAAACCCGCCCCGCACCCATAAGGTGCATCAGACCCCCGGCCTGGCCAACACGAAACTCCAGGTCAAAATGCCAGCAAAGCCGTCATCTCACTTACTCGGCCATCAGCGCTGAATAGCGGAGGTTCAATGACCTGATTCTCCAGCGGAACGTGCCGGCCCGCGCCGATTTTCAGAGCACCACAGATCCAGAGCGACCCGGCACTTGAGGAACTGCCCCGGGTGCCCGCCGCGGAGGACGCCGCGAGAACAACGCTCCCGCCGCAGGCCGGCTATACCGCATAAACCGGGCATTCCGGGCATCGGCTGGGCTGGCGGCAGCCGTGATCAGAAGACTGTGTGTACTTTGACCCTGTGCAAGGGGTCAAAGTACACACAAACCTGATGTGTTTGGTGTGTGGCCAGACGGCGTGCCGAGCCGCTGTAGGTAGCCGCGCACCGCGTCAGGGGCGGGTTCGGTGACCGCCTCGTCCACGGCGGTAAGCGGCGGCAGGTGATCGCGCCGCGCCGCGCGCGCGTAGGTGTTCAGGCCGGTCAGTTCGGCCTTGAGGTCGGAGGTCTCGGTCAGCCAGGTGGCGAAGAAGACCACTAGGTGCGGCTGTCCTGGTGTCAGGGTTACCGTGCCGCCTGACGCGGTGCCGGCCGGCATCGTGACGGCCTGCTTCGGACCCAGCCCTGAGATCGCCGACAGCGGCACGTGCCGCAAGATCGCGGGGTGTCCGGGCAGCAGGCCGGAGACCTGCTGGGCGATGATCTGAGCCTGCTGGTTCGCCGCGATCCAGCTGCTGACCGGGCTCGGCATCGCGTTCCGCCCGACGCTGCGGCCCGCCCTCGCCGCCTCCGTCGCCTGGTCGCTCGAGGTGCGGTGGTTCGGCGAGGGGCTCGGCGGGGTGCTCAGCGGCGCCGCAAGCCCGCTGAACGGCGCGCCCGGCGCGGGGATCATCTGCGCGGTGCTCCCGTGCTGCTGTGGCCGGCCGCGGGAAGCCGGCGCCGTTCACCGCGGCCAGGGCGGTGGGCGCGCACGTCGCCAGGGCGCCGCGCTGTGGCTCGTGCTGTGGCTGAGCCTGGCCTACTTCGCCCTGACCCCCGCCAACCGGGCACCGCGGGCGGTGAGCGGCATGATCTCAGGCATGGAAAGCGGCCAGCCCGGCTGGCTGGCCGCCATCGACCGGGGCGCGGCATCGCTCGCCGCATGACAGGGGCTGGCCGCGTCCATCGCGCTGGCCGCGGCGCTCGCGGTGATCGCCGCCGGGGTGTACCTGCCGGCGGTGGCCGTCAGGGCGGCCCTGGTGCTTGCCATCGTGGTGGCGGCGGTGATCTGGGCCTTCGGCGAGGCGTTCGGGATGATCCTCGCGGGCGGTGGGACCGACCCCAACTCCGGGCCGCTGCTCGCGCTGCTCGCCCTGGCCTGCTGGCCGGCCGGGGCGGCAACGCCACCCGCTGACGTGGACGCGGCGCACCTGCTGCTGATGGCCATCGCCATGGCGGGCATGCTGGCAGCCAGCCTCACCACCCTGCCTGACACCGTGTGGGAGGCCGTCTTCGGGCTGCTGACAGCCTGGTTCGGCTACCGGGTCTGGCGCGACGCTCGCGGGAGCGGCGTCCGCGCCCTGGCCGGCGGGCACTGCGCGCCGCACCTGGTGCACAGCGGATCGATGCTGTACATGCTGCTTGCGCTGACGGATCGGCTGGTCGAACGTGGCGTCGATGGACACGCCGACGCCGTCGTCGGCCTCGTCCGTTCCCCACCAGGTGTTGTCGTAACCGTCGTGCAGGTCGCCGATGGAGTGCGCCGGATCCGAGCGGGCATCGAGACCGAGATCGCCTGCGCGCTCAGCAACAGCTTCGGCTTCGGCGGCTTCAACAGCAGCCTTGTCCTGGCGAAAACCCGCGCCCGGCACCGCCGTGATCTCGTCGCGGCGCCGTGATGGCTGCCGTGCGAGTGATCTGCGTGCCTGACGGCACCAGTTCCCCGGCGTGCCGATGACTCACCGGCCCCGGTCACCGCACAGGGCGCTAGTCCCCGTCCGGGGCGAACGTGTAGTCGAAGACGTAGGCGTGCTTGCCGTCGCTGAGGTCGACGTCGACCCGGCCGCGCAGCCCGGTGAGCTCGCCGGTGGCGGTGTCAGGCACGACGATGATCTCCAGCGTCCGCTGGCCGCGGTCGCCGGTCGCGGTGTGCTGCAGCACGAATGTCCCCGGACGGCCGTGCACCGAGGCGCTGACACGCTCGATGGCCACGTAAGCGGCCGAGCCCTGGCGGTCGCTCATCGCCGCGATCATGTGCGTGAGGCTGGTGCCCACGATGTCGCCCCGGAAGGTCTTGCTGATGACGGCATGGGACAGCTTCGCGCCGGGCGCGTCGTCGCAGGCTGCTCGTCTTTGGTGAGGTCGTAGGGGCCGATCGCTCGCCTGTCCACGGTGACTCCTTCTCGTGTGGCCGATGCCGGGGAGCGGCACCGGCATGCCGGGTTCGCCGCACGACTACTGCATGAGGCTAGGCCACAGCCAACCGGCGGCGAAGCGCTCCCGCAGCTTCGTCTTGAGCACTTTCCCGCAGTCCTGCCCGCGGTCCAGCGCTGGCATCGGCGGCGCGAATCAGCCCGATGTCCGCCTGGCGTTCACCACCGCAACATCTTCACGTTGCCTTTCCCTTCTAAGTTGACCCCCGTTGCGGTCACCGAATGACCGGTACGGCCTCGGCATCGTTGTGAAAGGCCCGGCATGACATCTGCGATCTTGCTGCAGCACGCAGTCCCGGCGGCGCTGCCCGCGTCCGGCTGCCCGGCGCACATCACCTATGGCGAGGCCGGCGTGGTAGGCCTGATCCAGGGGGTCAGCGAGCTGTTCCCGGTGTCAAGCCTGGGGCACAACGTGCTGATCCCGGCGCTGGCCGGCGGGTGCTGGGCGCAGAACCTGAACGTGGCGGCACCGGAGTCGCCCTACCTGGCCTTCATCGTCGGGCTGCATGTCGCGACCGCCGCGGCGATGATCATCTACTTCTGGCGGGACTGGGCACGCATCATCGGCGGGTTCTTCACCTCGCTGGGCCACCTGCTGCGGCCCGCTCCCGGGACCAGCCGCTGGCAGATGCGCAACGCCGACGAGAAGCTCGCCTGGATGATCATCATCGCCACCATCCCGGTGGGCATCACGGGGGTGGCGGGCGAGCATGCCTTCCGCGTGGTGTTCGGGCACGCCATCTGGGCGGCGGTCTTCCTCATCGCCAACGGGCTGATCCTGCTGGCCGCCGAGCGCCACAGCCGGGCGCGCCCGGCGGCCGGCGGGCCGGCCGCCGGGCACCCGGCCGGGGCCATGGTGCCGGTACTGGTCCCGGCGGGCGCCGGCCGGGCGGGCGCCCGGCACGCCGCGGGTCACCAGGCGATCCGGGGCCGCGAGATCGCCCAGGCCGTCGCGACCGACCAGCGGCTGGCCGCCGAAGGCTACTGGCGCGGGACGATCATCGGCGCGTTCCAGATCTTCGCGCTGCTGGCCGGGATCAGCCGGGACGGGATGGTGATGGCGGGCGGCATGTTCCGCGGCCTGACCCGGCAGGACGCGGCCCGGTTCTCGTTCCTGCTGTCCGCGCCCGTCATCGCCGCCGCGGGGCTGTACAAGATCCCCGACCTGTTCGGCCCCAAGGGCCACGGCATCCTCGGCCAGACCCTGCTCGCCAGCGTGCTCGCCGGGATCGGCGGTTACCTGTCGGTGCGCTTCCTCGTCCGCTACCTGCGCACCCGCACCCTCACCCCGTTCGCCGTCTACTGCCTGCTCCTCGGCCTCGGCAGCATCGTCTATCTCGAAATAATCAAGTAGAGCCGGCCGGCCCGCGAAGGCAGCGGTTCTGCCGGTGGCCGCCGCTAACCTAACCTGCGTCCCGCGCGTCCCGCGCGAACCACTGGCTCGTGCCGCGTTCTGGGCCAGCTGCGCGGCTGCCCCGGTTCTACCGGGCCAGCTGCGCAGCTGCACCGGTCAGGTGACCCAGGTGAGCGCCACAGTCCCCCTGGCAGGCCCGATCTTGCGCACTGTCCGGCAGGGCGCGCCTGGCGCGGCCCCGGGGCAGCGCCGGGCGCTGGTGCCGGGCCCGTCCGGATGGGCGGACCCGGCTACGGCACACGATATAGGGCCGCGGCCCGCGGCGGCGCGGACCAGGCGTGCGCCGGCCGGCCGCGGCCATGTGGTCACAGGAAATGCTGTATGGTGCTGCCAACGCGGGCCAGCCCAGCTCCGGGCAGGCAGGGCGGAAACAGGGAAGGAGGGGGAGGGATGCTCAGGGGCTTCAAGAACTTCCTGATGCAGGGCGATCTGATCGTGATCGCGGTGGGCTTGGTGGTCGCGCTCGCATTCAGCACCTTGATCAAGGCGTTCACCGACAACATCATCACCCCGCTGGTCAACGCCGCGGCCGGCGGCGGGGCGACTGGGAAGGGCCTGGGCTGGACCATCAACGGGCAGCGGATCGACCTGGGCGCGTTCATCTCCGCGATCATCTACTTCATCATCTTCATGGGCGTCATCTACTTCCTGATCGTGGTGCCCTATCGCTCCTACATGCGCAAGCGGGGCACGACCGTGTTCGGTGAACCCACGCCGACCAAGAGCTGCCCGGCGTGCAAGGCGGCCGACCTGCCGGTGGGCGCGACCCGGTGTCCGCACTGCACCACTGAGCTGGCCCCTGTCGCCTAGCGTTCCTATGGGTCGAGGGGTTTTGCGGACTCCTGCGATCCTGGTGGTTAATCCGTCGGGTGCTGTCCTGGCCTGGCCGCTGGGCGTCGGCTGGCGGGGCCCGCGGGCCGCGCGAACCCGCGGCGGGCGGCGGCCACCGGACGCGCCCGGGAACCGGGTTGCTGATGTCCGGTTCGCGTCGTGCGCCACCCGGTCAGTGCGCCGCGGCGCCGGGGGGCGGCGGGGGCGGGGCGTAACGGGCGGATGGGGTGATCCGGGCGCGGGGAATGCGGGCAGTGCCCGGCGCGGCTGCCCTGAGTCAGGGGCGGCGGGGTCCCGGGTGAGGCGGTCCTGGCACGGGACTGCGCGCCGGGCAGGCGGCCGGCTCGATGCCCGGCGTCGCGGCTGACACGGCAGCCGCGACGCCGTGCATTGCGGGAAGCCTCCGTCGTGCGCGGCTGCCTGGTCACGGCTGGCTGCTGCGCCACGGCCGGGACCCCGCACCGCGGGACCGGGCGCGCGCCGGACACCCGGGCCGGCCGCCGCCCGCGGCGCGCGGGCCTGCCGCACCGGACGAATAGGCCACCAGGATCAACCATCCTGACAAAACCAGGGAACGGGCCGTCTTCATTGACAAAGAGCGAACTTAACTGTCAGAGGACACTGAGACGGGCTGCCGACTTGGCGGCCATATCAAATTTGAGATATCGTTTGACGTATGGACGAGGCCGAACTCCCGCTGCTTCCCGGGTTCAGGGAAATGGCCCTGCGCCGGATGGCGGCCGAGCGCGCCAGCCTGGTTCGCGAGCTAGCGGCGGAGCGCCAGGCGGCCGGCCTGTCACAGACCACGGTGGCCGCCCGGATGGGCACGTCCCAGTCGGCGGTCGCGCGCCTGGAGTCCGGCGTCACCGACGTCCGGGCTTCCACGCTCGAACGGTACGCGGCCGCCATCGGCGGCGAGATCACCTGGAAGTTGCATGGCTGACCGGCTTATCCCAAACGGGCCCCATCTTTCCGATAGCCAGCCGGCTCTGACTGGGATCAGCGCGACGTTCCCGGGCGGGCCAGGCAGGCCCGATGAGTTTCCCTCGCCCGCCACGCCTTCGCCACGGGAGCCGGGGCCGGCCGCGCCCTCGCCAGTGCCGCCGACCCGGGTCGTGCTCGACCCGCACGCCGTGTGGCAGGACAGGCTCTACGAGCGATTGCTCCAGCAGCGGATCGTGCTCGTCGCGGGCGTCATCGACGACGAGGCAGCCACCAGGCTGTCCGCGCAGCTGCTCACTCTTGACGCCGAGGGCGATGGCCCGATCCGCCTTGAACTGCAGAATGCCCGCGCGGAACTGCCCGCTGCGCTGACCCTCATGGGCGTCCTTGACGTCCTTCGCGCGCCTGTGCAGGCATTCGCGAGCGGCGAGACAGGCGGGGCAGCGCTCGGCGTGCTGGCTTCGTGCCCGCACCGTGCCGCCTACCCGAACGCGTCGTTCACCCTCTCGGAGCCGAGGCTGCAGTTCGGCGGGACGTTCACCGCGGTGGCCGCAAGAGAGCAGCAGGCAAGGCGGATGGTCGACTCGCTCTTCTACCGGCTGGCCGAGGCGACGGGACGGCCGGCGGATGAGATCCGCGAAGACGCGCGGCGATGCCGGACCCTCACCACGGCTGAAGCCATCGGCTACGGCCTGATCACCGAACGCGCAGCCAAGGCACCCGGTGCGGGTGGCTGACGCGGCCTGCCTCAGGCGGGGCATGTGATGTTGCCGCAGATGATGCGACGCGATCTCTAAATAGAGATGCGCGTGATGTTATCGCGCCCGGCGTGACCGCATGCTTTAAGAGTGCGCCAAATTAGGCTGTTGAGCCCTGCGTGATGTCGAAAACGAATAGGTGCCGCGTGAGATCAGCGTGGTGCTGTTCGCATCAAGATTCCCTTGAGGTAATAGCTGAATCTTCCGGATCGCATGACTGGCCGATCTCTACTCGCAGTAGCCGGACAAAAACTATTTGTGATTTTTTTCCGGTCTAGGTCTGGGTATTCCGGGTTTTTCTGGTTACCATCGAACCGAGGGTTCGCAGAGAGTCACCAAGCGAGGACTCGGAGTAACTTATGACCGACGTCACCTCCACCGAGGACGGCCACACGTGGGGTGCGGAGTCCGTGCGACGAGCAGACCCTCAATTCGATGGTACGTCCGGAAACGGCGATCCGGCAGAGGGCCCAGCCTCTCCGGCGCCCGACTCCGGCGAAGCCACCGCCCGGCCCGACTTGCCGGGCGTGGCAAGTCCGGCGGGCTGGTTCCTGTCGGCCACCGGGGAAGCGGCCCCCCTGGTCCAGCCAGACACGGAACCAGCCCGCACGGATGCCGGGAAATGCGGCATCCAAGCCACCGATGCCAGCCAGCATGGCATTCTTGCTGCCGGCTTCCCAGATGCCGATGTTCCTAGTGCCGATGTTCCTAGTGCCGATGTTTTTAGTGCCAGCGCTCCAGGCATCGATGTCCCCGCGGCCGGTATTCACGACCGAGGCGGTGCCGATGGCGGGCAGGCATGGCCAGGTGAATGGGACATTCAGCCTGCCCTCGCCGCAATGTCCCAGTCAGACGGCGAGGACGGGCAGGGTCTGGAGGATCAGGAATCGGGTGAGCCGTCCGGTTACCAGCAGCGTGACTATTGGAGCGAAGATCCGCGCCAAGTTCCACCCTCGCGTCAATCGCGACCAGCTTCGGAAACAGGCGCGCGGCTGGCGTACCCCGGGCCAGCGGAATGGGCGAGGCCTTGGCTCGAGCCACCCGGGCCCGGGACATGGTCGGCGCCTGAACAAGCGCCCCCAGCATCGGGCACGTGGGCGGAGCCATGGCGGGAACGATCCGGACCGACAGGACAGGCAACGCCCGGATATGAGCCCGCTCAGCCGGCGAGGCCGGCGCAGGAGCCCTCTGGGCCGGCGACCCGGTGGATGCCGGCGCGGCGAGGGTCTGGGCCCGCGGCGTGGGCAGGACCGTGGCAGGAACCCGCTGAGCCCATCTCGGGCAGGGCCGAAGCCCGGGGGCCAGCCGAGCCGGAAGCGCGGACGCCCCCGATGCAGGAGGCGGCGCAGTCAGAGCCTGCGCAGGAGACTTCAGGACTGTGGCCGCGGCCGCGGCAGCAGCCCGCAGGGCCCGCGGAGTGGGCCGGGGACTGGCGAGAGCCCCCCGCCCCGGTAACCCTCGGTCCGGGTCCGGCGGCCGCTCGGCTTCCTGAACCCATGGAGACCGAGTCGGCGCCCGGACGGCCGCCGGAAACAGAGCGGCCCGAGGCGTGGCAGGCCACTGCACGATTCGGGCCGCCGCCAGGGACGTGGCAGGCGGCGCCCCGCCCGTCGGCGGCGTCTCACGCCGACCCGTACTTCCCCGCGGTCGGGCCGACAGCGGCGCTGCGTGGCCGGGCCGGCGGGCCCGGGTTCGCCTTCCCGCCGGAGGCGGCCTCCCCGGGCGACCCGCCGCTTCGGTCCGGCTGGCAACTGGCACAGGGGATATGGCAGGAGTCGGGAATCGACTGGGAGCCGTCGGCTGAGCCTGGGCCCGCATCGGGCTGGAGCGGACACCCCCGCAACGCGTTCCCCGGGCAGTCACGCCAAGCCGGCGGCAGCCGAAAGACGGCTCTGCCGCAGTCCTCGCATGCCGAGGGCGAGAGCGATTTCCCCGCCCCCCCGCCGGGTCTCCCGGCCGCGCTGCCAAGCCTCGCGCGGGCGCATCCCCGTAGCGCCCCCGATCCCGGCTTCGCCCCCGATCCCGGCTTCGCGACGGCGCCTGATTCCGCTACGGCCGGGCCCGCGTTCCCGTCCATGCCGCTCGGCGCTCCGACCCTCGCCGACGCGCCAGCGCCCGCCCATCCCGAGACGGTGCCGCGGGCCGCGCGGCTGCGGCGAAGGCCGGCCGAGCCGGACGAATTGTTCCAGGCCTGGCAGGACTCGGTCCGCGAGGCCTCGGCCAGAGGGAAGAAGACGCGCCGTGACCAGGGGTGGAAGGCGGTCAAAGCGGGCCTGCCGATCGTGATCATCGTCACCGTGGGCGTCGGCGCGGTGATGATGCTGACAGGAAAGACGAACAATGTGCTCGCGGAGCGCGCGGCACAGAGCACCCCGCCCGCACCCCCGGGCGCACGAGGCGGCACGAGGATCATCGAGGCCTCGGGGTCGCTCACCGGGAGCGCGTTCCCTGGATACAAGGGCCAGCGGGGTACCGTCCTGGTCAGTGCGATCGCGTCGGCGGCTGGCACGCGGCTGGCAGTAGGCAGCGCCGACGGCCATCCGGCGATCTGGCGGCGTACGGGAAGCGGCGCCTGGACGCTGGTGTCCGCCACGTCCCCTGCCGTCTACCGCCGGCCGGGCGGCGAGAGACTGACCAGCATCGCGCACGGCCCGGCGGGCTGGATCGCGGTCGGCGACGTGGTGTCAGGCACGGTCCAGCAGTCGGTCGTCGTTACTTCCGCAGACGGTGTGACCTGGCGTGCTCTCGACCGCATTGCCGCCTTCGCTGGGCCGGACACCTTCGTGACAGGGGTGACGGCAGGGCCCGACGGCTACGTGGTCGTGGGCAAGCAGGTCAGCAGGGGCCGGGTGTTCGCCGCCATGTGGTGGTCCGCCAACCTGCGGAACTGGGTCCTGGGCAGCAACGGCGGCCTGAACGGCCGCCTGGAGGCGAGCGCTGCCTACGCCGTCGCCGCCGTCCCCGGCGGGTTCGTCGCGGCGGGCACGCACGGCGACTGCCATGCGATCTGGACTTCGCCGAACGGGCGGCGGTGGCAGGTACACGACGTCCTGGTGCCGCCCGGCGCCTCGTCCGCGAGGCTCGACATGCTCGCCGTCAACGGCAGGACCGTAGTCGCGGCTGGCTACGTGGTCATGAAGGCTGGCCACGTCCCGGTCGTCGTGGTCTCCGTGGACGGTGGCAGGCACTGGCGGCAGATCGTGCTCACCGCGCCGGGCGAGTACGGTGCTGTGACGGCGCTGACCGCGGCCGGCTTCGGCTTCGTCGCGGCCGGCCGGGCCGGCCCGGCGGGTGCGCAGCACACCGTCACCTGGACGACGCGGGACGGCTTCAACTGGCCGCCCGCCACCCCGCCCGGCATCGGCGCGCGGCGGATCACCGCACTGGCCGCCATCGGCAGGACCGTGACCGGCACCGAGCAGCAGGGCACAGACCCCTTTGTGGTGACCTTGCCAGCGCCCTGACTGCCGTTCGGCCTGGCGACGGCTGGGCCACCTGCGCGCCAGGCTGCCGGCGTGCACGAGTCCGGCCGCCAGCCGCGCGCGGACCCCAGCGCGACGGGGGCAGCGCCAGCAAGATCTCCGCCCGGCAGCCAAGCCACGATTCATACGCGTGCTACTACTTGCTTACCTTGATATCGCATACCTGTGCGATACAATAGACCCCGACGCCTGCCCCGCCCCGGGCGCAGGCGGGCCGCCGCAGTGCGGGAACACGGCGGCGGCCCTAGACCACTCCCTCCAGCTAACGGAAGGAATGACCATGGGACACAGTCTCACCCCTTCGGCGCGCCCCGCGCGCATCACCGCCGAGGACCGCATGGAACTCCTCGGCCAGCTCACCCCCCGCCAGCAGGCCGACGCCCTGCTGTGGCTGGCCGGATACGCCCCCGACGACTTCGACGCCGTCACCGACGCCGTCCAGCCCTTCTGCGGCGACGGCAGCGACGACCCCGCCCCCTACTGCCAGCAGTGCGGCGCCGACATCGGCGTGTTCCTCACGCTCGGCCTGGACTGGCGGCACTACAAGGCCACCACCCTGGCAGACATCGAACTGTTCGACCCCGGCCTCCCCCCCGTCCTGGCCTGGCGCATCCACACCCCCCCAGCCACCTGACCCGCCCGCAGGACACGAACGCGCAACGGCCCGGGA
>DAHVAN010000096.1 GCA_027314595.1 Actinomycetota bacterium
CGCTCGGGGCGGTCGCGGCGGTCGCGGCGGTCGCGGCGGCTCAGCCAGCCGCCGCGCTGGGGCAGCGGGAGAGTGTGGCCGGGAACGTCGTCGGGGGTGGTGTCCTGCGGCGCTTGCCAGACCAAGTCGGCCCTCCCGTCCGTTCGCAGGAGAACGCGCGGCGCGCGTGATCCGGTGTCCGCTGCCGCGCCCTGAGTTCCGCTGCCCGATGGTAACCGCGGTTGGTGACCGTTTGTTTGGCTAACGATCTGCGCGAGCTATGTATTGCGTGCGCTGGCGGCCCGCACGCGGCTCTCGTTAGCGGATAGCGGTCCGGGTGCGCTATGGTATGTGCGCCAGCCGGGGCTCGCGGCCTGGCGACGGGATGTGGCCCAGTTTGGTCTAAGGCGCTGGTCTGGGGGACCAGAGATCGGGAGTTCAAATCTCCCCATCCCGACCAGATGAAGGACGTCGGAACCCTGTCGCTTGGTGGCGGTAGGGTTTTGGCGTTCTAGGGGCAACGGGCCGTAAGGGCGCTCGATGGTTAGGCGGCGCCAGGTGGCTTGCGGGTTCCTGAGCAGCCCGCTCAGACCTCGCGCGCGACGGTGATACACCCTCACCCCACTCCGGTGTCGAGAATCCAGACCTTCTCGCAGACGGCTTGGACGAGCATGAGGTTGATGCCCTCGGGGGCTTCGGTGTAGAGCCGGTACGGGCTTGACCTGGTGCCAGTAGTCGGCCACGGCTGCTTCGATGTCTGTGACCGGGACGTAGCCCTGGGGGCAACTATTTTTATCCTTCTGGCGGCCGAGACAGTCGAAGTAGGGGTAGGTCTTGCCGGTGCGCTGCTTGGTGGGGGCGGTGATGCCGAGCCGAGGCGGCGCAGCTCGTCCACCAGGATCTGCGCCGACAGGTAGCCGGAATCGGGGTAGCGGCGGGCCGGGACCAGTTCCCGGGCGGCCAGATGATCATCGATCACGCTGGTCATGGCGTTGCCGGTGACGGTCGCGGGGGTGGTGGCGACGTCGGTGATGAGGTTGGGAAACGCGGCCGCGGCGCAGCCCTTGCGGCACTTGCCGCCGCAGTCGCAGGGCGGCCTGTCGTGGCAGGTCTCGGTGATGCGGAGCTTGTACCCGAGCCAGAACTCGTCGCGCTTGAGGCTCCAGCGGGCATCGAGGTCCCAGCGGGAGGCGATCCTCTTATCGCCGGGCGGGAGTCCGTCGCCGCCTTCGCGTACGCTCTTCTCCCGCCGCCTGAACACCTCCGTCCCGTCCTCGCCGGTGACGATCACGTAGTCCTGCAGCAGCACTGTGCGCAGGACCTGGACCGCGGGGATGTTCCGCAGCCAGTCCGGGGACGCCGGGTCGTCAACCGCGCCCAGCAGCGCGTACCCGTCTTCCGCGTAGGCGACCGCGAGCTCGCTGCGCTTCTTCTCGGTCATCGGGGGCCGCCACGAGGTGACCGGGGTTCCGTACCGGCGCATCCAGCTCTCGCCGAGCACGCTCATCGTCCAGCCGGGGGCCGCGGCGGCCAGGGCGTCGAGGGCCGCCCGCATGCTCTCGCCCGCCAGTTCGAGGCGGTTCAGCGCGGCGACCGCCGCGATCACGCCCGTGGAGTCCGTGCGCTGCTTGCCGCCCGCCCTGAGCAGGCCTTCTTCCTTCAGCCGTTCCAGCAGGGCATCCAGCGCGACCCGCTCCAGCCCCGCTTCGGCGACCTTCTTGCGAATGCCTTCGCGAAATCCCCGTCCTTCAGCCACTCGCCCGGGTGATCCCGGACCGCCACCGCCAGCGGCCGGTCATCCGGGCGCGGCCACGAGTCACCGACCGCCTCCGCGATCAGCGGGTCCGGCTCCGGGAACGGCGCGGGCTTCACCGACATGAAACGACCCATTCTGCAGCCCGAACGAGGGGGAAGGAAACGGCCGTGCCCAGATCATGACCAGCCCGACATCCCAGGTCGAGCACATCGCCCGCCATGTCTCTAATAAACCACCAGCGTCGATGTGAATGCGCTCGTCACCACGCGGCGAGGTGACGCTATACAACCCGGGCAGGCAGGGTGCGTCAGGTTGCGCTCCCAGGTGGCCATTCGATCCCCACACCAGATACTCGGCCGCATTGGTGAAGCGGCCCTTGTGCGGCCGGGCACCGGGTTTGTGCCAGACCACCACTCCGCGCCAGACCCAGCCCGCCGCCTGGAGCGCATCCGTCGTAGTGGGTAGTTGCCGCCAGTCGGTAAAGACGAGGCAGACGCCCCGCGGCCGCGCCGTTCCGCGAGGACAACCTCCAGGCCACGAAGGACGTGCATTCGCGGTTGTACTCGCCCCAGGGGGCAATCCTTGCGTCAAAGATGTTGGCCTTTGGTCTTAGGCTGTGCAGTTCCTCCGACGGATTCTTGCTACCTAAACTGAGGGCCATGTTCTTGAAACAGCAATTAACACTTGGAGTCAGCTGAGGAATAACCGCTTACCGAAGCACAGGCGGTCCATTACGCAAATAGTCATCAATCCGCTTCCGGATCGACGCATGCATAGTCAGGTCCGAAACCTCCTCAAACGAAAAGAACCGCACGTCTGTCGACTCGCTGCTGACCGCCAGCTCGCCGCCCGTGATCATGCAAGCAAGGCAGATATTAAACTCCTGCCTGACCTCGCCATCCTCGTACGCGAAGACGTGGCCAGGATCTGAGTAAATCCCGACTATCCGCTCAATCCGCACATCGAAGCCAGTCTCTTCCTTCACCTCGCGGATAGCCGACTGACCAAACGTCTCTCCAATGTCCATCGTCCCACCCGGTAGTGCCCAGTTGCCTGAGTCGCTCCGTCGTTGTAGCAAGATCCGGCCTTCCTCATCCACCACTACCGCGGACGATCCCACCACCAACGAGTTGGCCTCTGGCGCCGCTGGATCATGGTAGTAGTCGACCCGCTTACCCATGTGTGCCTCCAGCAGCTGCCAGCATCGGGTGCGATTCTGCCCAGATCGCTTCAAACTGCTGGGCATACGACTCGAAGATCCCCGCCGGACCGAGCCGCTTGAGGTGCAACAGTGGATGCTGGTAACCATGCAGCCGGTACAGGTACGGCGTCACGAGCATCTGGTCGTCGAAGCGGTAAATAGCGTTGTAGAGCGGTACCTCGTGGTAGCGCAGCTCAACCCCCGGGTTGGCCAAGAGCGGCTCTAGATGTTGCACCGTCGACCGAATCCGACCAGGCAGTGTCCCACCCAGTCCCTCCATCTGGTCGCGGGCCGCAACCTCATCGCTGCCTGGGTCAGCCAAGGCAATCCGTACCCTCAGGCCCTCTGCGCACTTAGCCTCAAGCAACTGCGCCAGCTGCGGGTGCTGCTCGGGGAAGAACAGCATGGCGTAGCCAAGTAGGTCCAGGTTGGTCCGAACCCGCTCCAACATCCCCGACCATAGTTGCGACGGTGCGTCGGCTCGGTGTGCATAGGCCGCCACGATCTCAGACGTGTGATGGCTGCCGGAAGCTCCCAGTCCCACACCCGGCCACAGGTGCTCCTCGGCCTGGGCGAGCAGGTCGCAGATCTTCCACCGGTGCCTTGGATGAGGCACACGCCCTCCAATCCACCGCTGCACGGTCTTCGGGTCCACCTCTACCTGTCTTGCCAACGCTTCAATCTCTATGCCTTGAGCTGCCATGGCGGCGCGCAGCCGCTCATTGCGTTCACCTGCCACTACTGTCGCACCTTGACCCTAGGACGTTTAGGACACACACCAAAACGTCCTAAACGTACCACAGGGACGGTGGGATCGTCCCATGCATGGGAGAAAGCCTTGGTCACGGGCGAAAGTCGCTCCTTCAAGTAGCCGCAAACGCTAACGAAAAGGGCATTTAGGATATTCGCATCATGGGAGACCAAAGCCACCACCCCGTAAAGCCACCTGTCAATATGGCCAAACTCGATCTCGACATGCTCCGGGCGACGTTCCCCAGCTGGCATGTGGGTGGATCGCCTGGCTACTGGTTTGCCGTTCGAGGTGGCTTCACGGCTCATGATGGCCCGCGGTCACTCCTGCGCTGCCATCTCAGTGCCACGAGCCTCCTGGCACTCGCCGAAAAGCTCTGCTTGCAGGAGTACCTAGACGGCTTGAGCGACGACGAGCTCGAGGACGTGTGGCAGCGGGTCGAGCCGTCATACCAGTCTGAGCAGGCAGCTTCATGAGCGGCGGGACCGGTGCCGTAAGTGGGCCTGCGTTCTTCGCCGTCCGTAGTCCCTGGATAGGACATCGCTCCGGCGTCGGTCCCGCCTTCCACATTTTCGGGAGATCCGAGTGCTAATGACGGTCGAACGTGCTGCGGTGCCCCAAGCGAGATGGCTGTTCCAGACCGTACTCTCCGTTGGCGCCCTGCCAACCGCTACTCCCTGCGCCCGGCTCCATGCTCGCCATGTCCTGTCTGACTGGGGCCTCGGCGAGCAGGCGGCTACCGTCGAGCTGATCGTCTCTGAGCTGGTGGCCAACGCCGTCCAGGCCTCGCTCACCCCTGACGGACGACCGTTGCACGTCGGTGACGGCGGGCTGGATTGCGTCAGCCTCCGCCTGTCCAGTAACCAGATATCCGCGCTGGTCGAAGTCTGGGACGACCATCTTGGTGTTCCCGATCCAACATTGCCGGATGCCAATGACGAGAGCGGCCGCGGCCTGCTGATCGTAGCGACACTGGCCGAGCGTTGGGGTTGGGACCTGGCTCGTCAGGGACGAGGGAAGATTGTATGGGCGCTCATAGGAGGGCCGCCAGGCCGCATCCGGCCGCCCGACCAGCGGCCTCGATGGTGTATTGATATGGGCATGGCTCTTGACGGTGAATACCTGCCAAGCCCGGCCGGCTGGGTCCGGGACCAGGTCGAGGAGTACGAAGGTTCCGGCGGCATGAGCGGCACGACGCTGCGCGACACCGGGCTGCCGGTGGTGATCGTCACCAACCGCGGCGCGAAGACCGGCGCGGTGCGCAAGACGCCGCTGATGCGCGTCGAGCACGAAGGCAGCTACGCCGCGGTGGCATCCAAGGGCGGCGCGCCCGAGCACCCGCTGTGGTACTACAATCTGCTCGCCAACCCGAAGGTCGAACTGCAGGACGGCGCGGACAAGTGGGAGATGATCGCGCGCGAGCTAGCGGGTCAGGAGCGGGACCTCTGGTGGGAGCGCGCCGTCGCCGCCTACCCGCCGTACGCCGAGTACCAGCAGCGCACCCCGCGTCTCATCCCGGTGTTCGTGCTCGAGAAGACCGGCTGATCAGGCGCCATCCCTGAGCCCCCCGGCGAGCGCGCGGTGCCGGTCGTGCTCCGCGCGCAGCCACCGTTGCGTGAGCCGGGGGTCGAGCGGGTCCCGGCCCGCCTCGACCGCGTCCAGGTAGGCGAAGTCCGCGGCGACCCTGCGGCGGAACTGCGACGAGTCGCCGACGTGGCCGTGGCCGGGCACCACGAGCCGGACGCCGGACAGCGACGCGAGCGCGCCAAGGCCGTGCCGGTAGCCGCCGAACGGGTCCGCGGCGTCCGTGTCCAGCAGCGGTATCTCGATGTCGGAGCACATGTCGCCGGCGACGAGCACGCCTGATCCGGGCAGGAACAGCGCGCCGTGACCCGGCGCGTGCGCGTCGTGCGCCACGACCTCCGTCCGCGGGCCGTCCCACGGGACCTGACCGGCGCCGAGCGGCGACAGCCGCCCGAGCAGTTCGTGGTCGTGCCCTGGCGCGGACTCGTCCGCGCCCGCGGTCAGCCCGGGCAGGTCGCGCGCCGCGACCTGCGCGGCGCGCGACCTGGCGTAGCGGGGAACCCCGGCGCCGAGCGAACGGCTCCACAGCACGTGGTCCCAGTGCGGGTGAGTGGACCAGCCGGCCACCGGGCGCAGCCCGCGCGCGGACAGCCAGGCGGCGAGCGCCCCGAGGTCGGCCACCGTCACCGCCGGGTCGATGACCAGGCACCCGCCGTCCGCACCGGCGACCACCGTGGTCGTCGTCGTGTACATCGTCGCGGTCGCGACGAAGACGCCCGGCGCGATCTCACGCATGAGGCTGTCCGGAGTGCCGATGCCCAGCATCCCGGACAGCCTACATGACCTCCCGATCAAGGTCGGCGCCGCCCGGTGCGCGGGTGCCGGATTTGCGGGCGCCCGCGCACCGGGCACCGCGTCAGGGAATTGTGAGGCCGGGCTCGATCCGCGTGATAGTCAGGTACACCGGACCCTTGGCCGAGCAGGCCATCAGGCTGAAGAACGCGGTCCTGGAGACCTTCTGGTCCGGCGGGTAGACGCGCAGCACGGTCGCGGGGGCCGGCCTGCAGACGGCCCGCGGGAAGTTCACAACCTGCGCGTACCGCAAGATGGCGTGCGCGGTGGCGCCGGGCGCGACGATCACGGTCCGGCGCGGCAGCGAGGAATCCCGCGTCGCGGCGTCGCCGAGCTGCCTGTCCCTGGAGCCGATGGCGGAGACGCCTGGCCAGCCGATCAGGTAGCACTTACGGTTGCTGACGTTCGTGAACTCGAGCGGGTAGTAGATCGACCCGGCGGCGCCCTGGCCCATGTCCACCGCCACCCAGACCGCTAGCTGGCCGCTCCTGCATTCGGGAACGGCGGCCACCGGCCTGGCCGGCGTGGTGGAGGCGGAGGCCGCGGACGACGCCGCCCACGCCGCCCCGCTGATGCCCAGGCTCAGTGCCGCGGCGACGGCGGCGACGGAACGACGAGCTCTCTTGATCATGTTCTCTCCCCGGGTGGTCGAAGTCGTGCTGCTCCTATGACTCCGCCGCACGCCGCGCGGTTGTGACCATTCATCGTAGGGGGATGGAGATTCGAGGCGCGATCCCCGCTTCCAGGCTGCCGGACGGCGTCGTGACGGTTGAGGCGGGCCTGATCACGCACGTCGGTCCGGCGGCGGCGCGGCCCGCTCCCCCGCCGCCGTCCGGCCTCATCCTGCCCGGGCTCATCGACATCCACTGCCACGGCGGCGGCGGGCACACCTTCTGCACTGGCGATCCCGGCGAGGCCCTGGCCGCGGCCGCGTACCACGCGTCGTGCGGCACCACGGGCATCATCGCCAGCCTGGTCACGGCGGCCCCCGCCGGACTGCTGCGACAGGTGCGCGCGCTGGCGCCGCTTGTCGCCGACGGGCACCTGCTCGGGATCCACCTGGAGGGGCCGTTCCTGTCCCCCGCCCGCCGCGGCGCGCACTCCCCCGAACTGGTCCGCGACCCCGACCCCGCGCTGGCTGAGGACCTGCTTGAGGCTGGCGGCGGGGCGATCAGGATCGTGACCATCGCTCCCGAACGGCCCGGGGCCTCTGAGGTCAGCGACCTGTTCCGGGCGGCCGGGGTGGTGGTCGCCTGCGGCCACACCGACGCGGACTTCCACGTGATGGCCGCGGCGCTGGCCGGCTCCGGGGGCCGCGGACTCGTCACGCACCTGGGCAACGCCATGCCGCCGCTGCACCATCGCGCCGCCGGGCCGATCGCCGCGTCGATCGCGGCGGCGGCCCGCGACGATGCGAGCGTGGAACTGATCGCGGACGGGGTGCACGTGGACGCGGGGTTCACCCGGATGGTGTTCGCCGCGGCGGCGCCGGGGCGGGTGGTGCTCGTGACCGACGCGATGGCGGCGGCCGGGATGCCGGACGGGAGCTATCAGCTAGGACCGCTGCGGGTGCGCGTGGCGGGCGGGGTGGCGCGGCTCGCCGCGAACGGCGACAGCGGCGGGGGCGGCGGGGGCGGCGCTGGGGGCGGCGCGATCGCGGGCGGGACCGGCAATCTCTTGCATGTGGTGGCGACGGCCGTGGCGGCCGGGGTGCCGCTGGCCGATGCGGCGCGCGCCGCGTCGCAGGCGCCGGCCCGGGTGCTCGGGCTGGCTGACCGCGGCGCTCTCGAGCCGGGAGCGGTCGCGGATCTCGTGGTCGCCAACGAGGACCTGACGCCGCGGCGCGTGATGCGAGCAGGACGCTGGCTGCCCGGCGCCTAGCGTCGTAGCAGGTTACGTGGAATGGCCCCGCCCTCCTTGCGGGTGGTACGGGAGTGCTCGCGGGCAGGCGGGGTTATCCCGCGCCGGCCCTGTCTCACTTGACTCGGCCCGTCTGCCGTTGGCGGCTGGCTCCTGACCAGGGCAGTCTCATCCAGTCCCGGCTACCGTCGCGGCGGCCGGGTCTTGCGGCTCCTGGCCGGGCGGCCGGACTGGCCAGGACATCTCACGTCCGGCGCTGAGGGCGGGTGAGCATGGCCCGCCAGCCGGCGCATTTCATGTAGGAAGTGGACGCCAGGGGCGCGGTGAGCGTACCGAACGATCCCGGCGTCCGGCTGGGCAACCCCCGCCACTGCCGCCAGCCCGCCCCGCGGCGGCGGCCCTCCCCCTGGGCGCCAGCCACGCGAACCGGCGGCAGCACGCCTGAGACCTTCCCTCGCCGGTCTCGCCGGCGGCTTGCGTCGCTGTAATCCCGGCAGACCACTGGCTGCCCGCAGGGCGCGGGCGTCGCGGCGACCCGGTGCGGCCGGAGTCTAGAGTTGTCGGCGTGGATCGAGACGAACGAGTGCGGCGCGGCTCTTCCTTTGGCGCCGTCGCGGCCGCGTACGCCGAGCACCGGCCCGACTACCCGGAGGCCGCGGTGCGCTGGTGCCTCGCCCCGGCCACGCCGGAGGCGGCCGGGCGTGACGCGGCGGGGCGTGACGCGGCGGGGCTGCGAGTCCTCGACCTCGGGGCGGGCACCGGCAAGCTGACCGCGGCGCTGGCCCGTCTTGGGGCGGACGTCACGGCCATGGACCCCGACGCCGGGATGCTCGCCGAGCTCTCCAGCCGGCTCCCGGGGGTGCGCGCGCTGCCGGGCAGCGCGGAGGCGATCCCGCTGGCCGACGGCTCGGTGGACGCGGTGATCTGCGGGCAGGCGATGCACTGGTTCGACTTGACCGTCGCAGTGCCACAGATGGCCCGCGTGCTCGCGACGGGCGGCGTCCTGGCCGGGATGTGGAACTGCGACGACGACAGGGCGCAATGGGTGGCCGGGCTGCATGCCGTGGCGAACGGCGCGCTGAGCGCGGCGCTGTCGACGCGGCGGGCCGATTCGATCGCCCCCGATCTGGCCAGGACCGGGGCTGGCCTGTTCACGCGGGTCGAACGAGCCGAGTTCCCGAACGGCCAGCGGCGTACCGCGGCCTCCCTGGTCGACGCGCTGGCGACCCATTCCAAGCTGCTGGTGATGGCGCCGGCCGAGCGCGACCGGCTGCTCGCCGCGGCCGGCGCCTACCTGGCCGCGCGGCCCGAGACCTCGCAAGGCGAGTTCACGCTGCCGATGATCACCGTGGCCCTGCGCGCAGTGCGCAGGTAAGACGGGCCTGTCATGGGCAGCGGCGGGGCTGTAGAGTCCAGCCGTGGGCACCGAAACCGATCTTGAAGCGCTCTCCTCGCGTGAACTGCACGACCTGGCGATGCGCCACGCGCTGCATCACATGGACGTGAAGTTCCTGTGGGAACTGCTGCGCGCCATCCCCGCGGCCGAAGAGGTCGCCGGCCAGCCGGCCGAGGCCGGCGCCGACCTGACTCAGATGTCGGCGCTGATCGGCGACGCCATCGAATCCGGAGAGGGCGACGTGGGCGACGCGCTGCGCCCGCTGTACATCGACTACCTCAGCAAGCATCCGCCGAAGTAGCGCGCGCACGCGAGAGCGCGGCGGCCCCCGCCGGGGGCGCGCCGCGCTCACTTGCGTCCGCCGGCCTCAGGCCTGCAGCACACCCTCGATCTCGAGGTGGATGGTGACCTTCTCGCTGACCGCCACGCCGCCAGGGACACCGGGGATCGGGCCGTTGAAGGAAACCCCGAAGTCCATCCTGTTGATCTCGGTGGTCGCCGAGAACCCGCAGCGCGTGCCGCCGTAGGCGTCCGGGCCGAAGCCGCTGATCTCGAGCTTGAACGTGACCTGCCTGGTCACGCCCTTGATGGTCAGGTCGCCGTCAAGCAGGAAGCCGTCGCCGTCCGCGCGCAGGCCCGTGGTGGCGAAGGTCATGGTGGGGTAGGTCTCCACCTCGAAGAAGTCCGCGCTGCGGATATGCGCGTCGCGCTGCTCCTGGCCGGTGTTGATCGAGGTGAGGTCGACCGAAGCCGTGACGGTCGACTCCAGCGGGTCCTGCGCGGTGACGATCGTGCCCTCGAACTTGTCGAAGCGACCGCGGACCTTGCTGACCATCATGTGCCTGACGGTGAACGAGACCTCGGAGTGAACCGGGTCGATCGCCCAGGTGCCGGCCACAAAGCCGGGGATTTCCACGGCAGACATGCTCATCGAGCCTCCAGGTATGGGGTGTGTCTACTACACTCAAGTGCGTTACTTCTGAATAGTAACTATACTTTGTTGACGTGTCAAGCAGTAGGATTTCCCCAGGTGAACGCGTAAAGTTGGGGACATGACGGCGACAGGTAGCGAAACCGAGCCTGTCGCCGGGTCGTGCCGGGTCCGCTCGGTCCTCAACCGCATCGGCGACAAGTGGGCCATCTACGTCGTCGACCGGCTCGGCGCCGGCCCCCGCAGATTCAGCGAACTCAACCGCGGGATCGACGGCATCACCGCACGGATGCTCACCGTCACCTTGCGGGGTCTCGAACGCGACGGCATCGTCACGAGGACGCTGCACGCCGCGGTGCCGCCGCGCGTGGACTACCAGCTCACCCCGCTGGGTGAGACGCTGCTCGACCCGATCGGTCAGCTGGTCGCCTGGGCCGACGCGCACATCGCCGAGATCGAGGCCGCCCAGGCCGGTTACGACGCGCGCTCCGGCCCGCCGCCATGCCCGGACGAGCCGGCCTGCGCCGAAGAGTAGCGGCGGCGGCGCTCCCGCGCTGGCGGCGCGGCAGGACCAGGACAGCGCCGGCTTCGGCGCAAGGGGTCACCGCGGCGGCGGCGGCCACGGCGCGGCCGGCCTGCCCGCCAGCCAGGCTGCGCCGCGCTCGTACAGTGCCGCCACCACCGGACCGCGCAGTCCGGGCATGTCAGGCTTGACCGGGAACCCGGCCTGGACCTGCAGGTACGCCAGGTGCCTGTAGCCGGCGGGGAATCGCTCGAGCAGTCCGGGGTCCAGCTCGACGATCGCGCCCGGCGTGACGGGCGTGAGCCAGTCCTTTTCGTAGATCGGCTGGCGGAGCACGATGGCCCACCGCCCGCCCCGCTTCTCGAAGAAGTCGTAGAACCGCCCGATGCACGACACGTCGCAGAGCACGCCGTGCACCTCGCCGCGCTGCATGATCGTCATCCGCGTCTGCGAGATCGCCCTGTTTGCGGCCACCGTCGACTGGCTGGCGCCGGTGTAGTGCAGGATGCTGACGCCCTTCTCGAAGCCCTCCCGGCTGACCCGGATGAAGTCTTCCTTGGGCCCCTGGAACCAGGTCGCCATCATGTAGCCGTCGTCGTGCCATTGCTCGCCGAACCAGTCCCAGTCCGCCGAGTCCCTGGCGAGCGCCCACGACTCGACGACGTCCCTGATCGCGAGCCGGTCCGCAAGCGTGTCATCGGTCATGACGCTCTTTGTATCATCCGAACGGCTTGAATCATCCGAACGGCACCCGCCGTCTCCCCCGCGCGCAGCCGCCTGCTGCCGGGGCGGCGCGCGTGGGATGGCCGGCTAGGACGCCTGGCCCGCGGCGGCCGCGGGTACCCCGAGCGCCGGCTGCAGCGCGAAGTGGCAGGCGGCCAGGTGGTCCGAGACCCCGTGCGGCCGGAGCTCGGGTTCCACCGCCGCGCAGATTTCCTGGGCCAGCGGGCAGCGGGTGCGGAACCGGCAGCCGGACGGCGGGTGGATCGCGCTTGGCAGTTCACCGCTGATCCCCTCGCGGCTCTTGGCCCGTTCGGTGTCCGGGTCCGCGGTGGGCGCGGAGTCGATCAGGCCCTTCGTGTACGGGTGCGCGGGCCGCAGGTAGACCTCGTCGGCGGTCCCTATCTCCACCAGCTTGCCGAGGTACATGACCCCGATGTGGTTCGACAGGTACCGCACCACCGACAGGTCGTGCGAGATGAACAGGTAGGTCAGGCCCAGTTCGCGCTGCAGGTCCCGCATCATGTTCAGCACCTGCGCCTGGATGGAGACGTCGAGCGCGGACACCGGCTCGTCGGCGATGATCAGGCGCGGGCTGAGCATCAGCGCCCGGGCGAATCCGAGCCGCTGCCGCTGCCCGCCGGAGAACTCGTGCGGGTAGCGCTCGACGGCGGACTCGGGGAGCCCGACCTGCCCCAGCATCTCCTTGACCCGCGCAAGCCGCTCCTTGCGGGAGCCCATGCGCTGCACCACGAGCGGCTCGCGCAGGATCGTCCCCGCGCGCATCCGCGGATCCAGCGACGCGTAGGAGTCCTGGAACATGTACTGGATCTCGCGGCGCTCGCGCCGGTACTGCCTGCCGCTGCTCCTGGCGAGGTCCTTGCCGCCGAACCGGATCACCCCTGCCGTCGGCTTCTCCAGGCCGACGAGCATCCGGCCGATCGTGGTCTTACCGCAGCCGGACTCTCCCACCAGGCCGAGCGTCTCGCCGCGGCGGATCTCGAAGGACACCCCCGCCACGGCGCTGACCGAGCCGATCCGCCGCTGCAGCAGCGCGCCGCTCGTCACGGGGAAGTCCTTCACCAGGCCCTGCGCGCTGAGCACCACCTCGCCGAGCGCGACCCGCTCCCGCGGCGCGGCGCTCTCCTCGCTGGCGGTCTCGGCCACGCCCAGCTTGCCGCCCACGGCGCGCTCGCGCTCCCCCACCGGGTAGAAGCACGCGTAGACGTGCGCGGTGGTCTCACCGGACAGCGCCGGGTCCTCCTCGCGGCACCGGTCGGCCGCGTACCGGCAGCGCGGCGCGAACCGGCAGCCATCCGGCGGGCTGACCAGGTCCGGAGGGGCGCCGGGGATCGAGTACAGCCGCTCCCGCGACCCGGCCGACGTCTCCGGCAGCGCGTGGAACAGAGCCTCGGTGTAGGGGTGCCGGGGGTTGGCGTACAGGGCCGCGGTCTCGGTGGTCTCCACGACCCGGCCCGCGTACATGACGACCACCCGGTCCGCGCGCCCGGCGATCACGCCGAGGTCGTGGGTGACCAGGATCACCGACATGCGCAGGCGCTCCTTGAGGTCGTCGATGAGCTCGAGGATCTGCTTCTGGATCGTCACGTCGAGCGCGGTGGTCGGCTCGTCGGCGATCAGCAGCTTCGGCTCGCAGGCCAGCGCCATCGCGATCATCACGCGCTGGCGCATGCCGCCGGAGAACTGGTGCGGGTACTCGTCGATGCGCTCCTTCGCGCGGGGCATGCCGACCAGGTCGAGCACCTCGGCTGCCCGGTCGATCGCCTCCTTCTTGGTCGCGTCCCTGTGCAGCAGGACCGCCTCGGCGATCTGCCTGCCCACGGTGTGCGTGGGGTTCAGGGAGGAAAGCGGATCCTGGAAGATCATGCCGATCTCGTTGCCGCGCACCTTGCGCATGGCCTCGGGCTTGAAGTCGGAGATGACACGGCCGCCGAGCGAGACGGTGCCGCCGACTATGTGCCCGCCGACCGGGAGCAGGTTCATGACCGACAGCGCGGTCATCGTCTTGCCGCACCCGGACTCGCCCACGACGCCGAGCGTCTCTCCCTCGTCGACGTGCAGCGTCACGCCGTCCACCGCGCGGACCACGCCGTTCTTGAGCCTGATGTGGGTGCGCAGATCCTCGATCTTCAGTAGCGCCGTCACGAAGTCCCTCCTACCGGCGCTGCAGCCGGGTCTCGAACGCGTCGCGCAGCGCGTCCCCGATGAAGTTGAACGCGATGCAGGTCAAGATGATCGCGACACCCGGCGGATAGATCAGCCACCAGTAGTTCCCGCCCTGGATGTAGGTAAGGCCGCCGGAGAGCATCGAGCCCCAGTCGGTCGCGGGCGGCGCGACGCCCAGGCCGAGGAATCCGACCCCGGACAGGATGAGGATCGAGTCCGCGACGGCGAACGTGGCCTGCACGATGATCGTGCCGATCGCGTTCGGCACCACGTGCCTGACGACCGACCGCATCGGCCGGCCGCCGACCACCTTGACCGCCTGGACGTACTCGCGTGTCCGCAGGGACAGCGTCTCGCCGCGGACCAGCCGGGCGACGCCGAACCAGTACAGGAACGCGATGATGAAGATGATCACCAGCGGGGTCGGGTGGAAGATGACCGACAAGATGATGACCACCATCAGGCCCGGAATCGAGAGCCCCGCATCGACGACGCGCATCATGACCGCGTCCACGACGCCGCCGGCGAACCCCGAGATCGCCCCGTACAAGGTGCCGACGATGACCGACACGAACGCCGCCGCCAGGCCCACCTCGAGCGAGGTCTGGCCGCCGATCATCAGCCGGCCGAGCTCGTCGTAGCCGAGGTCGTCGCAGCCCAGCAGGTGCGCGCCCGACGGGCGGCACAGATAGGCCTGCAGGTTGGTGTTGACCTGGTTCGTGCGGTAGATCAGCGGGCCGGCGAAGCAGAACAGGAAGATGAAGACGACGAAGCCGAGCCCGGCCAGCGCCAGCTTGTTCTCCGCGAACACCTCCCACGCGCGGCGCACCATGCCGCGCGGCTTGCTGGCCGGCGCCAGCCCGAGCTCGGCCGCCCGCGCCGCGCTGACCGTGACGTCCGCCATCAGTACCTCACCCTCGGGTCAAGCAGCGCGTAGCCGACGTCCGCGAGCAGGTTCCCGAGCACCGTCGCCGTGGTGGCGAGCACCGTGAACCCGAGCAGGACCTCGTAATCCACGTTAAGCGCGGCCTGGTAAAACGCCAGTCCCATGCCGGGATAGTTGAAGACGACCTCGATGAAGATCGCGCCCGCGACCATCGTGGGCAGCGACAGGCCGAGCAGGGTGACGATGCTGATCAGCGAGTTGCGGAACACATGCACCCAGATCACGCGCCGTTCCCCCGCGCCCTTGGCGCGCGCGGTGCGCACATAGTCCTGCACCAGGTTGTCCATCACCGACGAGCGCATGTACCGGCTCCACAGCGCGTACAGCACGAACGCGTAGGAGATCACGGGGAGCACCAGCGCCCGGGGATCGCCGAGAATCGAGATCACCGAAGAGGAGTTGGGCGCGAACGGCGGGAACAGGTGCACGTCGACCGAGAACCAGCTCACCAGCAGCAGCCCGAAGAAGAACGTCGGCGTCGCGTAGCCGAGGAACGAGACACCGGTCAGCACGTAGTCGCCGAGGCTGTTGCGGTGCACCGCCTGGTAGACGCCGAGCGGGATGCCGAAGATCAGCGAGACGACGGTGCCGATGCCGACGAGCACGATCGTCTTGGGCAGGTCCTGGGCGATGAGGCTGGTGACCGACTGGTTCAGGTGGTAGGAGAAGCCCAGGTTGCCGTGGATCAGCTGGCCGACCCACTTGAGGTACTGCAGGTAGAACGGCTGGTCGAAGCCGTATATGTGGTTGTAGTAGGCGATCTGGAAGGCGGTGGCCCTGGGGCCGAGCAGGGCCCGCACCGGTCCGCCGGGGAACAAGTGAACCAGGGCGAGCGTGAAGACCGTCACGATGAACAAGACGATCAGCGCCTGCCCGATCCGCCGGATCAGGAAACCGACCACGGCTGTCTACCGTCCTTTCCCGCCGTCGGCCGCGGTCCCCGCCCGGT